>DAIPKY010000057.1:0-9650 GCA_036769505.1 Nitrososphaeraceae archaeon | reverse complement strand
TTCCTTTTTATAGCAATTAGAATCCTTTATTTCAATGTGTAGATTGTAAAAGAACTTTTAGCATTAATATTGGATTTGTAAAGTTAAAACATAATCCTCAAGTTATTACTACAGCTATTCACCTAATATTTTAGTAGAGAATCATTAAGAATGGATTACCAGCATACCATGACGCTTATAAAAAAGAATTGTTCACATTAAAGAAACCAAGAACCGGATATATTAGTACAATAAAGATGAGTGGCGATAAAAATTTAATAGTTGTATTTGGAATATATTTAATAAGTAATTATAGAATAAAAGAATAATGAGTCACAATAAATATCTTATACATTTTGTTCCCAACAAAAAGCTGAATTCATATGAATTAGAAAACTTGCTTTCAACAATCAATTCTATTTAATATTTGTAATATAGTAAATTTTACTATTGAAAAGCAAGAGCTAGAGAAACTAGAGATTATTTTATATATTTTAATTTGCCTTCTACATATCTCCGACCAATTTTATGAAATTTAGAGTATTTAACCAAATCGTCTTCTGAGAATAAAAATTATGGTTACGTTATTATTAATATAACAGAATTAAAATAGTTATTCATCACCAATTTGACCATTGGGCGTTCTTGTATCATTTTCTAGATCACTTATGATGATTCCTGTATCATTTCCTCCAAGATCACTTTCGGTCATTCCTGTATCGCCGCCTAACTCTGTATCTCCACCTATCTCTGTGTCTCTATTATCATCTTCTTGTGCTAACACATTTACAGATAGTATCCCTACAATTAAAGCAAATGCAAGAATGGAAGAAATCATTATGGAACAAATTGTTGATCCCACATTAGATTTACAGAAACATAATATATAAAAATTAACTAACTAACCTGAAAAAATCAGTTTTTCTAGATGTAAATTTAAATAAATAGTTCATAACTTAGTATTACAAATTCACTTCAATATAATAATTATTGTGAATATTTTTATGCAGTGAAATTACCTTTTTACATATTAAAGATTACAATCCTGAAAAATAAAAATTAAAATTGGTTAGCTAAAGTGAAGACATCTGATTGTAAGAAAGGTTAAATATTGACTTTTATTACTTTGCAATTAATTTCGTAGTCCTTGTTTGATTTCTCCACTAAGATTAGAAAGTATGTCAGCTCCGGCTAATGCTGTTTTCCTTGCTGCTTCTCCTAATTGCATTAGAATACTTTTAGCTTCTGTTTGATTGATTGTACCTGTGGAATTATTTGCCACTTCATTTGCCATATTCTTTATTTGTTCTGCTGTGGTTTGAATTTGATCTCTGACATTGTTTGTTGTTTCTTGTCCATAGATTGAAAATGAACCTACAAGAGGGATAACAAGTAATACTGCAACAATGATTGAATTAATTGTTGATTTCATTCTAATATAATTTAATTGTTTTACTATATTATACTTAACTTAGTTAAGCATAATGATAATTCTATTTTGTTTTAATAGCATTGATATATTGTAAATATGTTAGTTTTCCTTCCTATTTTTCCCTTTATTTTATGTTATATCTATTTATCCATTTATAAAAATATGACTAAATTAAATTAGTTAAATTAATAAATACAAAATAATGTGAAAAGTATGTACATATTAATAAAGAAAGTAAACTAATTTAATACAAATTTGTAAATTATCTAATAATATAAAAACATGGTAAGTATCTTTTTAATTAACTATTTATTCATTAAATTTTTTTACAAAGATAAATGCCTTAATTCTTTTGGGCACATTAAATATTCTTACTACTATACCCATTGACCTTTAAATTCTTATATATTTAAAAATTTTAAACATTAATTAGAATGGGGCTGTCCTCATTATTTCTCTTTTATATTAGTATATCACGTCAGGAGCAAAAGACGTGTGGTTCTATATTTTGTTTTATACGATCATCAGCCCCAATTATATATAGTTATTAAATAATATAAGAATTATAGATAACTCATAAGAATTAAAATTAATTTATTAATTAGAATCTAGGCTTTGAAAAAACATATTTCGTTAGCTTCCGGATATTCGTCCACAACTGAGACGAATCAACTGATTTTGTATGAATTTTGTATAATAAAAATGAAATATTAATTGAGGAGATAAAAGATATCTAAATTAGACGTCGGAACCTATAGTCGGGCCCCAATCTGGACTACCATCTCCATCCATGTCAGAGGTATTTTCTCCACCTTCATCAATATCAGGATTATCTTTATCTCCTGACAGTTCTTCTTCAGGTCTCTTTATTATCCTAGTGGGTCTTTCATCTTCTGGTTTGACTATTGCTTCTTCAGAAACCTCAGGATAGTGTTCGTTAATCTCTCCTTGTATATTGGTATTGTTATTAGTAGATGTATCTGCTACCATTTTTCTAATATATAATAGACTTTACTTAATTTAACAATTTTATATTATTGTGTTTCACGATAATGTTCATCTAATTCAGATATAGTTATATAATTTTTATACTCAAAGAGAATATTTTATAGCAGATTACCAAATTTTTATTGTAAAATAATTCAGGTTTTTTGTTTCAGAAATTGTAAAGGAATAATATTCAAGTATATCACCTGAGGATTCTAATCTGCAGCCAGACATTATAAATAACCTTAAAGAATGATGTTCAAGATAATTAAATCTATAAATAATTTGTCGAATACTAAATAATATGTCTGAAGATAATACTGAAAATAGTAGCAACATAGAAGACGAAAAAACAAAAGCTAGAGATACTCCAAGGCATGGAAGTCATTTTACTCAAAAACCAGAAAGTAAATACGAAGAGCAAGAAGAACCTCAAGAGGAGTAATCTTGACTAGTTATTCTCCTAATATTTTTTATTCTAATTTGATATATAATAACTGAAATTATATTAATTTGGAGTATCTACTTTGTAAAATAATAGCATAAAACTAAATAATTTATAACATGTTTAAAAATAAATTTTCATATGTAAAATTTTTAATATACTTCTTACAATTTCTTACAATTTAGTAATATATTTGTTAATTGTTGAAGAATCTCTTATAATTATACTATTTATTTCATCATTACTTATTTTTGTTTATGCCATTAGATCTCTTATTTTTATATTTATAATTACAATTCCTATTGTATTTTCCTCAGCTACAATTACTAATATTTCATTTTTTTTAGAAAGATTTTACGTTTCTTTTACTTCGACAAAAAATCACTTAGATAATAACCACATATTTTTATCTCTAAAAGGATTACTTTTAAAATATTTCAATATAAAACTTATAAAAAGAAATTCTATTTTTATAAATAGCAAAAATACAAATAAAAATAGTAAAAGTGCCACGACTATAAGGATAAAAAATCAATTCCTACACAAAGACAAAAAAAATAATAATTCTAATCATCTATTTCCGTTTATTTCTATACTAATTGCATCTTATAATGAAAATATTATAATAGAAAGGTTGCTTTCATCATTATATGAATTATCCTATAATTTCAATAGATTTGAAATAATAATAATTGATGATTCTGATGATGGAACTTTTAATATACTAAAAAAATGGCAAAAACAAATTCCTAATTTAAAAATTCTTCATAGACAAAGTCGAAAAGGATGGAAAGGAGGTGCTTTAAATTTAGGAATAGATAATGTGAATAAAAATAGTGATATAATTTTAATAGTCGATGCAGACAATATCCTAGAAGAATATACCTTAGAAAAAATTGCCATATACTCTAGAGAAATACACGAAAAAGAATATTCAGGATTTATAATCCAAGGATATCCTCGTTCCATAATATTTCGAGAAAATAAGAAATCATCAATGATATTAAAACCTAAAAATAATATAAAAAATTTCTATGAGTATATTAATTGCAAAAATAATAATTGGATATCGCAAGGAATTTCTTTTAGATTATATCAACGAAATCTTATAGAATTTCTTGCAAAAGAAAAAATAAATTTACCTCTTCAGATAACAGGAAGTCTTTTTGCAATCCAAACAAATCTTTTAAAATCAATTAGATTCTCATATGATATATGTGAAGATTGGGACCTTACACTTGATATTTATCTATCTGAAGCTCCAAATAATATTCTATTTTATTTAAGTAATAATATCGATGATCATATTAAAATAAATTTAGTAAGCAATAATTATAATAGTAATAACAATTGTAGTAACAAAAAAAATAAAAAAATTAAAAAGATAATATCTTTTGAACAATCTCTTATCTCTTATACAGAAATAACTCAAAGTATTCAAACATATTTTAGACAAAGGATGAGAGTTAGCGAAGGACATACAAGAGGATTTAGAAAAAGATTAATTAAAATAATAAAAAGCGATAGAATTACTCTTTTATATAAGTTAGAATTGTTATTTCTAGGATTGAGGTATGCAAAATATATTTTTATTATGCTTCTAATCTTGATTGATTTATTTATGTTACTTTATCTAGGTATCGATGTTGTTCTGACACGTAATTTTATCAAAATTTCTGTGGGATTACAATTTTTGTCTTTAATTATATATATAATTTTCAATCTCTTATCTCTCCGAATTACTCATAAATTAGGAATAAATGAATTTGGAGTTAGACACATAATCTATCTTTTGGCACTACATATTTGTACTATACCTGCATTTACTATTGGTTCCTTATTAGGATTTGTTATGTCTAAGGGAAACTTTTATCGTACAAAAAGGATGAAATAATGAATAATGACATTCCTCTTATTTTGTTAGTTGGTTCAATTTCTTTCATTAATAAAGGATTGAATCTAAATAAAAGATTAACCTCTAATGTAGTCGTATTTTCCTCTATTTCTAAAGGAAATTTATGATTTTTAGACAGAAGGAAATAGGCTATTGCGAGTTTACTTTTTTATACAATTCAAGTAACTCTCAATTACATCTTTGTAGAATCTTTGTGTAGCTTCAATTGATTTGATAAATGTATATATATTTTTTGTCATAATATTATCAATCAATTTTAGTGAGTTATTTCTATTACTACTAAAAATGGAATACATATTTTGTATGTCAAATGGATGATCTGTCATCCTTCCAGGAATAGTAAAATCATCCCAAGATGAATTAAAAATATTTTGTAATAAGTTAGTATATTCCAAGCTATAGGAATTTACCATATCCTTGTGAAGTTCTAGAAAATAGTTTGTAATTGCTCGTGCCTCTCTCATAGTCTGCTCTAGATGTTGTTTAAACCAATCATCATCTTCTGCTAAAAGTATATTTCTTTGATTTTCGCCTTGGTATATTATAGGTTCAGGTAATTTCCTTTGTAATTGTTGTTCTTCTGCTGTTTTGTTATTTTCATTTTTTGTGAACTCTTTGTAATTCTTCCTTGGTTTCCTTGATTTTTTATTATTTAAGGCTTGTTTAGAAGACAATATGAAGGTATGAACATTCTTACTTAAAAAAAGTAGTATAAAAAATATGAACACTATTACTTAAAAAAAGTCTTGTATTGAATTTTATCATTTAATTTCGCTTTAATTTACAATAAATTTCTTAGAGTATATTAGGATACCAAATTTTTATAGTAAATCTTAATTTACAAATTATTTTCAAATATGTATGATGAACAGTGATTATTTACCTATCAATATAAGATATGCTAAATAGTATCATTTTCTGTTTGTAAAAAAGGTGATATCTACTAGAATTCTACAAGGTCTTAATCCTCCTTTGGCTTTAATACTTTACCCGGCAGCGTCTCTTTCTTCTATATCTAAATTACCTTCGGGGATAAATGGAAAGGTACCAAGTAGATCAAAACTCATTTTGGAGAATAGTATTGCAATCAATATTTTGATTTCTTTGAATTATGTTAACCTGATTGTGCATCAGGTAATAATAAGACAGAAAACCACTATACACAAAAATAGAGATATATTCATTAGGAATACGCAATATATTTCACTGCTAGTCGAAACAATTGATAATTTTCTAAATTTATTATACTATTTATGCATCTTCTAGTCTACTATTTAATTTTAACGATTAACCCATAACTAGTATGATATTTATTTGATAGCATGGTATAAACTAATAGTGAAACTACTACTTTCTGTAAATATAGGATTACCTAGAAAAGTTAAATTTGGGAGTGAATTTATCACTACTAGAATTTTCAAAAATCCTGTCGATAAAAGGATGAAAAGAATTGATTCCAAATAATTCTCATAAAATTTTGAAAGATAGTTTTAATAGAGTAGCAAGAAAATTAAGAATTTCTGTAACTGATAAGTGTAATATGAAATGTATTTATTGTATGCCTAATGGCAACATTAAATGGTTCGATACTAAGGAAATCCTTAATTTTCAAGAAATAGTTAGAATAACATCTATTTTTACTCAATTAGGAATAACAAAAGTTCGAATTACTGGTGGAGAGCCATTACTAAGACCTTCATTAGAGAATCTAATTAGGGATTTAACAAAGATACAAAATATTAAAACTATCAGTATGACTACTAATGGGATTTTATTAGAAGATAAACTAAGTCAATTAAAATCATCAGGATTGAATACTCTAAATATTAGTCTTGATACCTTTAGAGAAGAACGATTTAGAACTTTAAATGGTATTTCTAATTTAAATAAAGTTCTCAATGGTATTCAAAAAGCAAGTGAATTAGGATTCAAAATAAAAATTAATACTGTAATAATTAGAGATTGGAACGATGATGAAATAATTAATTTTGTCAAATTTGCCAGAGATACAAAACTAACTGTGCGTTTTATTGAATTTATGCCACTTGATGGATCCGGTATTTGGAATCATAATCTCGTTGTTACTAAGCAAGAAATAATAAAAAAAATAGAATCTAATTTTCATGATGTTATCTCTTTTGATGAAAATAATAATTCCTCTTTTCAATCTGATCCCGCAACTGTCTATAATTTTGATGATGGAAAAGGAAAAATTGGATTTATTTCATCAATTACAGAACCTTTTTGTTCAAACTGTGATAGAGTGAGATTGACTTCTGATGGTAGATTCCTGACTTGTCTTTTCGAAAAAGAGGGCTATGACTTAAAGAAATTGATTCGAAATGCAAAGACTGATCAGGAAATTATGGATTATATTTTAAGTTGTATTACAAAGAAACCAGAGGGAATAGTGGAATTAATTCGAATCAATGGACTTAGACCAACCTTAAATCTTATGCATACAATAGGTGGTTGATAACAACAATGAACTTATCGGAGTGTGCAACTTTGAAAATAAGATTATTTGGAATCTTGAGAGAGAAAATGGATAGCGATAATTTGCTTATTTCCATACATGATACATCAATTTCATTGAAGGAACTTGGAAAATATCTTAAAGAGTTGTGTCCTTCTCTGGGTTTGAATGAGATAAATTTTGTATTTGCTGTTAATAAAGTAATATGTAACGAAGATACAAATGTAAAACCATCAGATGAAATAGCTATTATACCACCAATAAGTGGAGGATAACGGTGGAGAAATTATTTGATTTTAACAACAAAAGATACAATAGATCAAACAAAAATATTTGATCAAGTTAAAGATGATTCTTGTGGTGCAATAGTTTCTTTTACTGGGCTGGTTAGGGATCATAATTCTAATTCTAAGGGGAAAGTAGAAGGTATTTTTTATGAGGCATATGATGAAATGGTTGAAGAAATATTAAAAAATATCGAAAAAGAAGTTTTCAAAAATTGGAATATTAAAAAATTTATTGCAGTACATAGAACGGGATATCTTCAGGTTGGAGAAATAAGTGTTATGGTTACAGTTTCTTCAGAACATAGAAAAGAGGCATTTGAAGCATGTAGTTATGGAATTGAGAATATTAAAAAAAGGTGTCCTATTTGGAAAAAAGAAAAAACTCAATTTGGCAATGAATGGATAGAAGGTGTTAAGATAAATGAATGAAACTAATCATTACAAAGGAATGTTTGATGTATCCATAAAAGGAGACACATTAAGAATTGCTAATGCACAAGCAATAATCAAAGTATCTTCTGATAGTATCGATCTGATTAAACATAAAAGGACGCCAAAGGGAGATATTGTAGAAGCAGCAAAAATTTCAGCTGCTCTTGGAGCAAAAAAAACATGGGAATTAATACCTTATTGCCATTCTATTCCAATAGATCACATTTCTACACAAATATTGTTATATGAATCATCAATAAAAATTAAAGTTAGTGTTAAAAGCGTCTGGAAAACAGGAGTTGAAATGGAAGCGTTAACCGGATGTTGTACAGCAGCACTAACCATATATGATATGCTCAAACCAATAGATAATCATTTAATAATAGAGTCAATAAAATTGTTAGATAAAACTGGCGGTAAGACAGATTTTATGGAAAACATTGATAAAAAAATTACTGTTGCTATATTTGTTATAAGTGATTCTACTTTTAATGGAACAAGAATTGACCAGTCAGGAAAAATGATCGTTAATAGATTGGAAAATGTTGATATCACTAAGAATATTGAAATTGTTGGTTATGAAATATTACCTGATAATATAGACAAAATTAAGACATATCTTATTAAATATTCGGATGAAAAAAAAGTAGATCTAATAATAACTTCAGGAGGTACTGGGTTTAGTAAAAGAGATGTAACTCCAGAGGCAACTAAAATGGTTATTGATAAAGATGCAAATGGAATTTCTGAAGCCATAAGATCATATGGTCAAAGGAGAACACCATTATCAATGCTTTCAAGGGGAATAACTGGAACTAGAGGAGAAACCTTAATTGTAAATTTACCAGGAAGTACTAAAGCAGTATTAGAATCGTTAGATCTTCTTTTGCCTAGTATATTCCATGTATTTAATATGTTAGGAGGGAAAGGTCATTAATGACTTTTTACTAATAGTATCCTTATCTTTATAATAAGTGTGTTTTATTCTTCTCTAGGATTTGCTGGGAAGAAGTAGTCGTAGTCATATAACTATCTTAGTTCTTGTTGAAGTCAATTTGTAAAGTTCCGCCGCCAATCTTCTAGGATTAAACATTATTGTATCTTCTGCAGTCTTTTTTAATTATTTAAAAGCAGTTCATCTATCATTAATTCTCCCAGAAACAATGTTAAATTAATTTTTGTCATATCTCTTTTTTTTGCTTCAAGTGCAATATTATTGTCTGGAAGAAGAATAATGATATTTCAACACGAAAAGATAAGAAAAAAGAATTTGAATTTTGTTAAGACTGTATTAATAATCACGCCGTTAGATGCTCTTCTTGGTAGTATTTCTGGTCTTGTTAGAATAGGTGATAGAATATTGCTTCCACCAATATTGAGAATGTTAGGTTAGCTAATCCCAAACAGGCTGCAGCAGCTTCTGCCAGTTTATTTATACTAACAAATTCTATAAGTGGATTAATCGTTCATATTAGAACCAAGAGAGTATAAATTTTGATTGTATCATTATCCATTGTTGTTCAGATAGGAGGTTTAATGGGTTGTAGACTTTATACTCAAGTTTGATCATTAAAAAATTATAATCATAACAGGAATTTTAGTTGAATTAGCAGCCATATCTTACTACAAGATTATTCAAATAATAAATTACAAAAAGTCGATGGGATTGCTAGATGGAAAAGAAAATCCAGGAAGTA
>DAIPKY010000186.1:0-3168 GCA_036769505.1 Nitrososphaeraceae archaeon | reverse complement strand
AAAGATTTATTAAGAATGAGAACAATATGATATTATGTGTGGAATAGGCGGACTAATCAGTAAAAATTCTACTGATATTTTATCTCTTACTAAAACAATGATGATGTCTATGAACAAAAGAGGTCCAGATGGAACAGGATTATTCATCGATAAGAAACTTTATCAGTACGAATCCCCAGAAAAAATAAATTGTAATAATTCCAATTCTAATACTAAACTAACTTTAGGTCACATACGCCTTGCTATAGTGGGGGATAAAACCCACATTCAACCAATTCAGAGTTGCGATGGAAAATTGGTCATGGAACACAACGGAGAGATTTACAACTATAAACAGCTTAAAAAAAGACTACAAAATGATCACACTTTTGTGTCAAATACTGATAGTGAAATCGTAATACATTTACTCGAACACTATTATAAAGAAAATGGATTTTCTAATCTTTTAGATGCAATTAAGAAAACTGTAGCTGATATCGATGGAATATATGCTATTGCTATAAAAGATCAAGATGAAGATAAAATTTATTTAGTTCGGGATAGATTGGGTATAAGACCATTGTATTATGGTCAGAATAATAATATTATAGGTTTTGCTTCCGAGCGAAAAGGTCTATGGCAAATAGGTATTAGAGAGCCTACATTCTCATTGTTGCCTGGACACTGTGTAATTCTCTCGGATAAAATTTCTTCGCCTATTAAAATAGCAGAACCATCTGTAAACTACTCTAACAAACCTACGCTTACTAATCTTGCGGATGCACTATCTGCTTATAAGAAAGCTTTATACAATTCAATAAAAAAGAGGTCTCAAGATCTTTCTAGAATTGGAATAATCTTTTCTGGTGGAATAGATAGCGTTTTAGTCGCTAAAATTACTAAGGAACTTGTTCCTAATGTTACTTGTTACACTAGTGGCATAGCGGGTTCAGATGATATAAAATTTTCAAAGGTTATTGCAGACCAGTTAGATTTAGATCTCAAAATTAATGAATTGAATATAAAAGATATCGAAAACATGTTGCCAAACATCCTAAACATAATTGAAACCACCAATAGTACACAGGCAGAAGTTTCTATTCCTATTTATGGTGCCTTGAAATTAGCTGCAAAAGATGGCCTTCGTGTTGTTTTCACAGGGCAAGGCGCAGATGAATTATTTGCAGGATATCCATGGTATGCTCAAATCTTTGGAAAATATGGAGCTAAAAAACTGAAAGAGTACATGATACAAGATTTGCTTTTACTCTATAAAGAAACCCTTGAAAGGGAAGACAAATTAGCTATGTCAAATAGTATAGAGATGAGAGAACCATTTTTAGATTCAGATATAGTTAGAACTGCGACCAGTATTGATTTAAATCTCAATTTAACTGATAAAAATGATATTTTTGGAAAACGAGTTCATAGGGAATTGGCTATTCAGGTAGGAATACCAAAACATATTGCATATAGAGAGAAACAGGCTGCCCAGCATGGCGCAGGAATACATGGCATATTATCAAAGATTGCTGAAAAAAATGGATTTAATAAAAAAATGATTACAAAAGAGTATATAGAAAATATTTCAAAAAGAGAAAAATTAGGAAGCTCAGAGAGATATGGTTATCTTTTTGATAATAAAATCTCTTGGAATGCATCTCCATGGGTTCAGTTATACCTGGATAGACTGACCAACTTGACTCAAATTACATGCGAAATAAAAAGATAAGATAATAATCAAAACAATTTCTTAGTAGAATTAAATATTTCATAGAACTTAGTCTTAGGCAGAATAAGTGAATATGAAAAGTGATAGTACCACGTTTAATCTTGCGCTATTAGTAATAGATGTACAAAATGGATTTATGAGTAATGGAGGTTCATACCACCATCTGGGTATGAAAATATCAAACTATCAGCAAATTATCCCTAAGTTAAAAGAATTAATATCTCTATGTAGAAAACATAATGTTCCTGTTTTTTATACACAAGCAGTTAGAGAGTTATCAGGAATTGACCTTCTTACAAGAAGTCACAGAATTCTCCCAAAGGCAAGAGAAGAGAGAATTAAAAAGCGACCGATATGTGTAAGGGGAACCTGGGATGCAAAAATAGTTGATGCCATAAAACCCACTAATAAAGATCATATAGTTATTAAAAGAAGAGATTCTGCTTTTCAAGATACTGAAACAGAAGTATGGTTAAACAGTTTAAAGGTAAATACACTAATCTTTTGTGGCATAGATACGTCTATTTGTGTTGAAACCTCTCTTCGGGATGGTTTTAATAGAGGCTATGATGTTATTCTCATTTCTGATGCTACTGCCTCTTCAAATGTTAGACATTATAAAACAACTATAGAACATGTAAAAGAATATTACGGATTGGTAATGAAGGCCAGAGAAATGGAAAAATTAATGGAAGCGTATAAGAATGGCGGTTATTTAGATAAAATTAAAATTATCAGAGAGAAAAGAAATTTACTAGATCCAGATACCAATTGAGCGAGCCGAAGTTACTTTAATACTATAAAAAATAAATAAGATCACCTGATATAATAATATACTTGTATATCTTAAATTAATCAGGTATACTTATTTACATTTTGTCTAAAGCATAGACCATTATTTTATCTGTTTTTATATTATAAAATCTTCTCCTCAATATTTTGTATCTTAATCTAGTACGTTTAATTTCAAAATATTTTTTACTTCTAAAAATACTATTGTTGATATTGGCATTGAGAAGAAAAAGATGTCCGCTCCAAGATTTATTATAATATATTTTATAAAAAAATTTAATGATTTATTTATACATTGTTAAATATTCTATCCTTTTTGAAGAAATAATTTTGTTAATTTCATCAATAATAGTAAAGAGAAAAGAATTAGACTTCAATTACGTTATCCCTCATAATTCTAATCTTAATAATTCCGCCCTTGTTTATGACAAAGGAGAAAAACAAATTTGATATGTCGAAGTATTACACAATAAAATAAAAAAATGTGTGTTCTAAACCGATTATTTAACGTAAAAATTAGTGTTGATGGCCACAGCCACAACCGCCACTATGTCCTGCTCCTTGACTCTCTTTTTCTAAACAAGATGGACATTTAGCCATACCAGTTTCAGACATAAATGTTGTTCCACACGAACTGCATTTTAATTTTTGAATTCCTTCCATGA
>DAIPKY010000185.1:0-3175 GCA_036769505.1 Nitrososphaeraceae archaeon | reverse complement strand
GCTTCTATTACATTTCCAGCACTTTTACTCATTTTATTACCTTTTTCATCTAATACATGTCCTTGAAATAGAAAAGATTTGAATGGTGCAATAGATTCATTCTTTAATATTACATTTTGCATTAATAGAGAATAGGACCAACCTCTGGTTTGATCTATTCCTTCAGTTAAAAATAATGCAGGAATCAATTTTTTATAATCATTATCGTTAAATGATGCAAAAGGAGCAGCACCGCTATTATGCCAAGTATCTAGTACATATGGTTCTCTTGTCATTAATGAGTTACATTTAGAACAGTTTATCTTTATTTGATCTATCCATGGTCTATGTAGTTCGAAATGTCCTTTATTGTTGGTAAAAGAAATATCGTCGTTAACTTTTTTTGCAATTTTATTAGATTGATCGTTGTCAAGTTTTAAAATTAAATTATTGCTGTTATTTTTATCTCTAACAAGGTTAGAAGATCTATTTACTAGCTCATTTTTATCTGATAGTAACTCTTTATGTCTGCAATTGGAACAGATCCAAATAGGAATAGGAGTACCCCAAATCCGCTCTCTGGATATACACCATGGCACTTTTTCTTTGATAATTTCGATAAATCGGTTTTTAGGAGCTTCAAAAAAATACTCTACATCTTTTGCAGCCTTGATAGGTTTATCTCCCAATTTATCGATCATGTAAAAATATTCTCGTCGGGCCAACCAAACAAGTTTGTGATGAGAACGCCAACATGTTGGATATTGATGCTTTATCTTTCCAATTTTAATACTAGCCTTTAAATCTTTCATTATTTGCACTATCTTCTCATCAGTATCACGAACAAAATATCCACTAAATATTCCTGCTTGATCGGTAAAGACTACTCTATCATCAATCGGAACAAAAATAGGAATATTTTTCTTTTTTGCGATATTGAAGTCTTCTTCCCCATTAGCTGGAGATAAATGAACTATCCCACTTCCTGTTGTTATATCTACGAAATCTTCTGATACCACAAAATGAATTGATTTGGAATCTGCTAGCTTTTTAAGTTCTGGAATTAAGTCTAATAATGGATGTATGTAATACTTTCCATTTAGGTCTTTACCTTTTATAATCTTTTTAATTTTATAGAATTCTATATGAAGCTCATTCATAAGCTGTTCTAATCTGGTTTCCCCCACAATCCAAAGTTGGTTGTCTATTTCTACGTACACATAATTAGCATCAGGGTTTATACCTACAAGTTCATCTGTAATTAAGGTAAATGGCATTGTAGTCCAAACTATTAGATATGCATCTTCGTCGGCTAATCGTACCTTATAATAAAATGAAGGATCTTCAACCGTTGTATATCCTTGATTCACTTCAGAATTACTAAGGGATGTTTGACATGATGGACAAAATGCAACCACTCTAAATCCTTCTTGTAAAATTCCAGTATTCCAAGCAGTTTTGAGATATGACCATTCTCTTTCTATATAATCGTCGTGAAAAGTCCAATACCCATTCTCATAATCAAAAGACATTCCAAGCAATTCATCTACTTCAATCCATTTTTTGTTGTATTTCTTTACAATGGATTTACATGTTTCAACAATTTTTTGTATCCCTACTTTGTTAATATTTTCTGTTTTATTTCCTGTTAATCCTAATTCTTTTTCTGCCTGTAATTCTACTGGTAAACCTTGAGTATCCCATCCAGGTCTAAAAATTATTTTGTTATGTTTTAACGTCTCAAATCGAAACCATAAATCTTTTATTATTCGTCCTCTTAAGTGACCTACATGTGGTTCTCCATTCATAGTTGGAGGACCATCCACATATCCGATGATTTCTTTATTTTGTCGAATATCTATTTCTTTTTTAAAAAACTCATCATATCGGATTAATTTCTTGTAGCCACGTATCTCATTTTCGATGATCTTGGGATCGAATTGTCCATAAAGTTCCATAAATATATAAGAAGATGATGCTATCGAACCATCCTTTATGTTTTTGGATAATGATATATATGCTCAAGTTTTAGCAAATAAAATAAAGGATGTTATAAAATAAGAAAGAGTTTTGATTTCGATATTAATTCATTATTTTGATAGAGTCTATTATTTTTTCTACCGTTGGTAAGTCTTTATCAAAATTTTCTATTGTAGATTGATAAGTTAATGTGAATAATTTTTTATCAATAATAGAAAAAATTTCCATAAGTTTACCTTCTAGCTCTTTATCTTGGTATTTATATTTGATAATATGAGAAGATGAAGGATTAGTATCTATATTGTACTTGTTGAGGTTTTTTTGTAAAACTTCATAAATCTCATAGCCAGAAGAGGATGTAGACCTACCAAAATTTTCGGCCTCATCTAAAATTATTTCATTTGTAAGCTTATCAGAATCTGCAAGTGAAGAAAATGAGATTCCGATAAAAGAGAATGGATTATTTTTAATTAATTTAAAATCAAGTACATGAAATTTTGAGAGTTTCTTTTCTGCCATCCAATCATGAGGAGGATATTTAAGTTCAAATTTATTATTGGAAAAAGTCAACCAATCATCTGTTGTATTTGCTGCTGCTGTTGTTGCTATACCTTCTTCTTGTTGTTGTTCTTCTGTTGTTGCTGTTTCAATATTACTACTGTTGATGCCACTGCTGCTGCTGCTGTTACTGTTGCTAATAACATTGTTACCATCACTAAAATTAGAGGTTTGACCAAAAGAAATTTTATAACTAGTAGTATATTCCAAATCAAGTGAAACAATGATAAGAAAAATTACTGAAAACGATAACATTATACTTATTATTGTGTAATTGAACATATCTTTGTTAAACAAAGATTGTTAATAATAGTATTTATTTTAGATATGCGAATTAGAAGGTAAATAGATAATCCTTATAACTAGGTAAAATTAGAATAAAAATTTAGTTTAAGTTATGTCGGTAGATTTAAAAAATAATTATTATTATCTAGCTAACTAATTAACTAATTAACTAATTAACTAATTAACTAACTAATGTATCCCATGTTAGACTTTCTATTTTGAGGGAACATTAATTCCTCTTCTTGTTCTTCAGTAGGAACATTTTGTGGAAATTGTCCTGACTTTGCCATCATCTGCTGTTCTAAATTTTTAATAAGTATTTCGGTATCTTTAGACCTTTTATTCATTTCATCCATGTTGATATGTATTCCCA
>DAIPKY010000184.1:0-3179 GCA_036769505.1 Nitrososphaeraceae archaeon | reverse complement strand
AAAAGTCAGATAGTAGTGGAATATAAATAATTATTTTTAAATATTATAACCTGTGATCAGAATCGCAATGGTAGATTTATTTAATAAAAGCAATTCAATATTCTAGGATTGGGACTCGAACCTTGAAGCAATAGTTCAGGGTTTATACTAAAGACGATTATTAATTATATTTTTTTACGCAGAAAACTTTTTTAAAACTATTACTTAATTGAATAAAATCTTTATAATATGAAAGAATTTTGTAAGCCAAATTATATTTCATAAAGATTTGTGGAAAAAAATGTTGGACACGACCTTATATCTACATATTAAGTATTGAGAAACTAAATACAAACGGCAATATAGTAGAAGACTATGGCACAATGGTAATCTCTTGTCTTTTGTTGTCTGTTCTTTGAATCTCCCATTCTTTAACAAATGTACCCATTAGTTGTAAACTTTTTTACTTTATCATCGTCGATAACATAAACATTTCCTGTGTTATCAGTCGCTATACCTGTAGGATTTGAAAGGATTGCAAAGACTTGGTTAAAATCAATTCTAGTTGATTTATCGTATTGATAACTATATTCTATTTATAGATTTGAAAAATTGAAAATCATTAAACAAGTAATCAATTCTATTAATATTATTGATAAAACAACTGAAGACATTTTTTTGCTAGTTGTTCCTTTTTTTCAATAAATAAACATCTAATGAACTATTTAAAGGCAATAAAAGTATATAAATATTGGTTTCAAAAGTTCTGTTAAATCTATTTTAACTAATACTGGAAATCACTTTTGTTAAATACCTATAATCAAAAACGATCAAACCAAGATAAACACCTAAATGGTCGATTTATATCTATCAGATGCAAAATTAAAGTTCAACTAATCCATTGTGTAATAACAAATTAAATTAGTGCTGAGCTAGGATTGTGTTTTGTCATTCATTATTCAAATAAGCAATCGTCGTGTAATAACGATTTTATACTCATTCAAATTGAAGGCAATTCTTTCCCAACTTCTTTATATATTTTACAATATTTATTCTATTTCTTGTGATTTCTCTAATAATTTATTTTATTTCTAATACTAACTATTTCAGCAAATTCTTTTAATAAAACCCCCACAAGTAAAATGCCGATAGTGGGACTCGGATACATCCCTTATATTCGTAGGTAGAATTTTTTATCTATATGTATAACATATTTATTTAGCAGAGCTTTCTATTTCTGACCTTTTTAAATCATTACAACTAAAACTTGTTTGGGTATTATAAGATTTTGAAAAAATACTTTAGTTAAATTAAATCTAAGTTCCTTTATCGAAGATAACAATTTGATTCTCTGTATTTTGAAATATATCGCTTTGAAGACATGTTGAACTATTCTCTTAATATTGTCATTCTTGTATTAGCAGCTGGATAGAAAATATGAATATATTTATATAAGTAAAATTTAGTAAAAATATTGAATAATTTTCAATTTCTTTTTTTCTTTGCATCTTTCTCTCTTCTTTGCATTTCAGGTTACTTAATCATGATCCAGTCAATTCCTAGTGCTAAAGCACAATCAGCACTCGAGGATCTGGAAATAAATATGACCAAAATTACAGATTCTAATCAACCTGAGGATATTGCTACACTTGCATATATTTGGGGATTTCCATTAGTGACCATGGAAAGACAATTCAATTTTGTTACTAGCCCCAATACTTCACCAGATCCGTTCCGCGGCCCAGAAAACTCACCATTATGTTCTGATGAATTAGTAGATGCTAATTTTACAGATGTAGTTAGTCCAAATACAGATACTCTGTATTGTCAAAGTCAGTTGAATCTGAAAAATGAACCAGTTGTGATCATTGTACCTCCAATCAAAAATAGGTATTACTCTTTTCAATTTCTTGATGCATATACAAATAACTTTAACTATCTCGGACAACGTGCATCGGGTACAAATGGAGGTACTTACCTACTTGCAGGACCCCAATGGACTGGAGATGTTCCAGAGGAAATGACCAAAATATGGTCACCTACAAATCTCGCTTGGTTAATAACTCGAATACTTGTAGATGGAAAATCTGATTTATCGAATGTTCATTCAATTCAAGATAAAATCATAATAAAACCACTGTCACAATATCTTAATCTTGTTAATTTATCATCTGTGACATCATCATCGTCAACGTCCTCGACCAACAAATTATCAAATCAATCAAACGAGATACCAATTGGACCACAGCCTTATTTGATTGCACCAACAGGAATCAAGATTTATGATGAAATCAGTAATGCAATGGCTGACAATTCACCAAATCCTCCTGATCCATTTCTAGTTAGCAAATTGTCCAGTATTGGAATAATTCCTGGAAATGAGCCATCTAAAACTGCTAATGATACTATAAAAAAAGCACTTGAGGTTGGTATAGAAAAAGGCCAGAAGATGATTGATGATAGAGTTGCAAATTTGGGGGGTATTATGAATGGATGGCTTGTAAATATTTATGGAGTTTATGGCACGGACTATCTCTTGCGTGCAGCGGTTACACAAGCGGGTTTGGGAGCAAATAATGCAGAAGAAGCACTCTATCCTTTTGCAATAAAAGATATTGATGGAAAAATTCTTAATGGAACCAATGATTATATACTGCGTTTTAATGAGGGACAATTACCACCGGTGAATGCATTCTGGTCTGTTACAATGTATAACTCTCGTAATCTCTTTGTAGATAACCCACTTGATCGATACAACATAAATTCAAACACAGAAGGATTAAAAAATAATTCAGATGGCTCCATGGACATTTATATCCAGAACGAGAATCCAGGAGAAGAGAAAATATCCAATTGGTTACCAGCACCTGAAGGAACTTTTAACATGATATTGAGAACATATCTTCCACAAGAACAGATACTAAATGGAACATGGCAATTACCTATAGTAAAAATGGTGAAATAGTTATTAAATAATAGTAGGTAAATACAACAATTTCTTTTGGTTTCTTTATATTTAATCTAATTTTTTCTTTTAGTATTGATTTAATTTCTTTTAATAATTTGGAATATGAAACTCAAATAAAAGAAGGTAAATAGTATAGTTATTAAACAACCCACATCCGAAGCGCCGGGAGTGGGACTCGAACCCTGCAGCTACATTCGCGGGTTTATATCGTTAGAATATATTCGAAGATTAA
>DAIPKY010000056.1:0-9779 GCA_036769505.1 Nitrososphaeraceae archaeon | reverse complement strand
GACTGGGCGGGATTTGAACCCGCGACCTTTCGGTTGCGAACCGAACGTTCGTACCGAACTGAACTACCAGCCCTTAGAGAAGTTATAAAATCCTTGTAATAAATTTATAAATATAAATGAAATTAGTATCTAATTTATTATACACTTTATTTTTTCTTTTGACTTTTACTATACATATTTACTAAGAAATGGATTTATTGCTAAAAATCTGAACGAATTCAAAGAATTTTAGATAACCTTATGATTCTTATAATATATAAAATATTTAGTTAAAATTATTTAATAAGAGTATTAAAGTAAAACCTTATATAGGAAAAAGCAATTCCCCCATTCAATGAAACTATTGACAACCGGCGTTATAATGGGTATGCTTGTTACTGGGCTTTTATTAAGTCCTGTTGTATCGGGCTTTCCATTTATAACCAAAGTATTTGCACAAGAAGACGAAGATAGACCAGTAAAAAACGTCCTTTTAGTTGCAAACGAAAATAAAGTTCAAGTTGCACCAGCTAATGCTCTACATCCAGGCGGCATAGAGTATGCTGCAATGACATTTAATGGTACAATTCCAGCTCCCAATATTGCAGGTGACGTTGGAGATATTATCAATATAACAATTAGAAATGATGGTAAAACAATTCATAGCCTTGATTTCCATGCTGGTGTAGGACCAAGTAAAGTCTTATCTGGTAATATTCCACCAGGAGAATCTAGACATGTTGCTGTACATGCCGATAATGCAGGAGCATTCATGTATCACTGTGGTGCTGATGGATTGAACGGGGTATGGGAACACATTGCAAATGGTATGTATGGCGCTCTTATAGTACATCCACCAAATGAACAACCAGCGAAAGAGTTCTATCTATCATTTGGAGAGAATTTCAATACTGCTGATAAAGGATTATTTGTAGGAACTAACGGAACAACAGGAACATTTGATCTTACCAAATTTGCCACCCAAATGCCAGACCTTATATTGACAAACGGTATGGCTCATAAATATGTTCCAGGAATTGGTGAAACGTCAAAGATTGTTTTAAACGAAAATCCACAAATCTTTAAGGTTAAACCAGGGGAATTGACAAGATGGTATGTCTTGAGTCCTGGTCCTAACGAAGGAGTATCATTCCACTTTATCTCTGGTCAAATTGATGTAAGAGACGGAAGTAACCCTGATAAAACTGACTATGGAACTCAATTGCTTAATGACGAAACATGGTGGATTCCTCCAGGCTCTGCCTCCGTGATTGAATCTGTATTCCCAGAAGCCGGACTCTATGTAGGTGTTGACCATAACATGAATCATGTAGTAAGAGGTGCTGCCCTTGCTGTAGTTGCTGCTGACAATTCTACAAAAACTGATCATCCCCCAGGAACTGCAGTAGCTCCAAAAGGTAGCGATAGTGCAGTAGCCGATTGGTCAAAACCAATTCCATATGAAAAAATAATTGCTAATGCAACAGCTAAAACACAGAATGCAACATTAGCATATGCACAAGAAGCAGTATCTATTGCAGCAGGATCCTCTAATCCAAGCGCTACAGAGTTTTTCGTACCAGAGGAAATCTCTGTACCTAGTGGAAGTACTGTTACATGGACAAATGATGACAGCACAATTCACACAGTGGTAGAAGGAACTGCACAAGGTGGTGCAGCAGGAGAACCAGCATTTGATTCTAGTATAATTGCACCAAAGGGAACATGGGAGAATACCTTTGATACTGCAGGAGAATTTGACTATTACTGTTCTTTACACCCATTCATGACGGGTAAAGTAACAGTAACCTAAACTTCTTTTTTTTGTATCAGTAAAATTTTTATGTATTTTATAAAATAAGATAGAAATTTAATATTTTTAAAATTCTAATAGTAACTTAATTAATTAGCTATATCATTTTATTATATTGTTTAATGCAAAATTCATGTGATCTATTAATAAAAAATGGAACAGTTGTAATCCCTAAGGTTGGAATTCTCAATACTAATATTATGATTGAAAATGGAAAAATAAAAGAGCTTTCCAAATCATTAGGTAACATCAGTTATAATAGATCTATTGATGCATCAGGAAAATATATCCTTCCTGGATTAATCGACCCGCATGTTCATTATGGTGTTTATACCCCAATAGAAGAGGCCGCTAGAACTGAATCCAAATCTGCAGCCTTAGGAGGAGTTACAACAATGATAAGAATGTTAAGGTTATATTCAGATTATCAAAATAACATTAAAAAACAAATTGATGCTAGTCTAAAGAATCATATAATAGATTTCTCTATTCATCCTTCAATTTTACTAGAACAACACCTGCAAGACATTTCCTATTTGATACAAGAAATAGGAATAAATTCGTTCAAAGTATACATGAATCTAGGATTAAAACTTAACCAAATTCATATGGATTTAAATCCAATGGAAAAAGAGATTCAAAGTGGAAAGGTAGAAGTTTCTGATGATTTTTTAAATAAAATCGTTAAAACTACTTCACATTTTAATACCATGCTTTTAGTACATGCAGAGGATCCAGAAATCTGCTTTAATGAAATAAAAAGAGAAATTATTGATCAAAAAAATAACAATAATAAAAATAAAAATAAAAATAATAATAATAATCATAATTTATCATCATCAAAATCATCATCATCATTAAAATCTAATGGAAATGTCAGCAGTTTAGCAATAAAACACCCTTTAACTAAAACATTGGAAGAAAAAAAAAATACTTATTCTACCACCAAAAAAGGAGGAGGAGGAGACAAACCTAAACAGCAGAATTTACTGGAATTGTGGTCACGATGTCGACCAATTAATTCAGAGATAAAAAGTATACAAAAAATTGCTAAACTCGGCAGAAAATATAATTCAAATATCTATTTTGTACATATCGGATCGAGTGCTGCTATAGATGCTATTATCCAAGAGAGAGAGAAAGGACGATGTAGTATCTATATCGAAACATGTCCTCACTATCTTACTCATACTCATGATGATTTTAATGACTTAAAAGGCAAGGTAGTTCCGCCTTTACGTTCTAAACATGATTTGCAAAGTCTATGGTATGCTCTAAGAAATGGAATTATTGATACTGTCGGTACTGATCATGTCGCTAATCGATTATCGCTGAAGTTGGATCCGAATGGTGATTTGCTAGAAACATTATCAGGATTTCCTGGTATTGCAACTATGCTACCTGTTCTCTTAAGTGAAGGTGTAAATAAAGGTAGAATAAATTTGCAAAGAGTTACAGAGGTTACAAGTTATAATACATCGAGAATATTTGGGCTTTATCCACAGAAAGGTTCAATACAGAAAGAATCGGATGCAGATTTGGTTATTGTGGATCTTGATCTTAAAAAGAGAGTCACACCTGATCTATTACAGTCTTATTCTGATTATACTATTTATGATGGATGGGAATTGTGTGGCTGGCCTATTACTACTATATTAAGAGGAAAGGTAGTAATGGAAAATTATATTGTGGATGAGAATTCTTATGGATATGGAAAGTTTATCCAGAGGTTCAAAAATTAAAGATAGATGTATGATGTATAGATATCTGATATCTCTCTCTCTCTCTCTCTCTCATTACTTAATTATAGAAGAAGAAGAAGAAAGAGAGAAGATTAAGAAGATGACGTTTTGACAGAAAATTTACCTTCGCTATTGACTAAATAATATTGAGTATTATTTTTTTTAGCGAAAAGTCCAACTTCTATAACCCCTGGAATATTTTTTATTTCTTGTTCCGCCTTTTCTATGTCTACAATACCGGCAAATTCTGTATCTAGAATTATGTTACCATTTTCAGTAATAAATGGATAACCTTTTTGTATAGTCCGAATTATGGGTTTTGCTGATGAAAAATTACCTTTGTTTTTATATTGTCGATTATTTATTTTCGGACTATTTGTAATTTTTCCTATAATTTCCATAGATTCTAGTCTTTTAGTTACGGTAGATCTGGCAAAAGGGTGAACTTCAATAGGAATAGGTATGTTAAATTCAGGGACGAATTTATTTGAATCGGCTATAATAATCCTTTCCTTTGCTGAGTACATTATAATTTTCTCTTTGAAAAGTGCCCCTCCTCCTCCTTTAATCATATTCAGATTCTGGTCTATCTGGTCCGCTCCGTCTATTACCAAATCAAGGTTATATATTTTAGTCTCATCTGTAAATTTTAAACCAGCCTTTTCAGCAATCAATTTTATTTGGATAGAAGTAGGAATAAAAATGAAATTCTCCTTGTTAGGAAGTGTTGATACTTTTTTAACTAATTCCGCCACAGTGCTACCGCTTCCTAATCCTACTACAATTATATCCTCTTTTTTTTTTATATTCTTTTTATCAAATGGTTTCAAAAAGTATCTTTTAATAATCTTTTCAATCATAGGAACAAGATGTTCAAGATTTTTGTCTTTCATCAATACCGCATTCGAAATTATGGTGAATGTAAAGGTTTATTATTCTTTATAGAGATATAATATAATTTTTAAAATAAAATCAAAATAAATATAATAATCATCATCTTCACTTTGTTCTCGTTGTGAATAAATCAAATATTGGAAGCGGTCTTCTGGTAAGTAGTTACGAAAGAGAGAGATTAAAATAATATATAATTATAATATTTCACACCATGAATTTATGGACTTCTTATTTGTAATGATTCATATACTACTAAGATAAAGTATTATATTTTCTCTCTTTTGTAATAACTCATGAAGATTATTAGGAAATCCATTATGGTAACATAAAATTTGATCTTTTATATTAGCACACAGACAATAATAAGTATAGGTGCATAAAAAAGAGCACTTTTAACAAATATTCAATAAAAGAAGATAAAATTGTGAAAGCAATACCAAAACTAACAATTCCATATAGTTATTAATAGAGGTAATTTTTTTTGTGTACTTCAACCACCTTAGTTTTATTATATTCTGGTTTGTTACTGGAATAAGAAAAAAACTAAAACATTAACAATTTAATTAATTAAAAATTAGACTTGACACGTATTGTTGGCCTACTCCTAAATAGTATCTTATTATATTTAAATATACAAATTCTTTTATAAAGCTTCTATCTTCTATACAAAATGAATCCGAATGTTCAGCAAAATTGGTTCAGTAATATTGCTTGTTGACGATATGGAACGGTCCACCCTATTTTATAAAGATACGCTTGGTTTAAAACTCAAAGTAAAAACTACGGATTGGATTGAATTTTTTGAAAAAGGAACTACTCTTGCATTGCATCCGCGAAGAAGAAAAGGTTTGCCAGAAAAAAATGAGCGACATTCCAACAATATTCTTGTAGGGTTTATGGTTTCTGATCTTGATCAAGTAGTAAAGGATCTAAAATCAAAGAATGTTCAATTTTTTAAGGAACCAAAAACTGAGCCCTTTGGTAAACATGCAATTATATTAGATCCTGATGATCATCTTATTTCAATTGCTGAAATTCAATCAACAAAATCTAGTGAGGAATTTGATCTTATAGGTTTTTTAGGATCGGAATAACTCCTCTAGTTAATATCTCTAGGTCAAATTAACACTGCGAAATAAAAATACAACAAAACATTTCATTTTCTATTAATTACTTTTTTTTATTAACAATATTCCTAAGCGGATCTTTTCTTTCTTCATGTATCTCAAAATTTCTTTCCTCAACATTTATGTGTTTACCTTTTTCTTCTTCTTCTTCTTTTTCTTTCCTGTTTTTAGAAAAAATAAATGCCAATGGTAATTTGAATCTGTTATTCTTATTATCTTTCTTGTTGAGATGAGGATGATGACCTAAGGAGGAAGCGGCTGACTTGTCTTCTGAGCTCTGTTCTTTGGATAAATCGTTTTTATTATCATATTTCGATTTTAATGAATGGTCTAAATTTGGAAATCCTTGATTTAATATATTTGATAGCGGAGTTTTTTTGTTATAGTTATCGTTATCATTATTATTTTTCTCAATTTCTAGCTCTCTCAAAGAATTTGATTCTTTTAAAGTATTTGAATTAGAATTCCCATAATTTAAGCCTCCTTCTTCAGAATTCTTACTTAATGATGAGTCAAATGTCACTTTGGTAGTCATAACATTGTCATTGTGAAATTTTTTTAGTGAACTAAAAATTGTTGGAGAATTCGACTTATCTTTTTTCATTACTGTATTAGAAGGTTTTTTATCATTTTCAATATTTGAATACTCCTCCTTCTCCTTCTCCTTCTTCTTCTCATTAATTTCTAGTTTTTTTTGGTCTTTATCAAGTGGATCTTTATCCATAAAAGTTTTGTTCTCTGTAAATTTTTTTGTGTCCAGGTCATGGTTTGCTTCTACATTGATATCACCAGTTTTATCAAGTCTGTCTAATGCAACTAAAACTTGATCTTTTAGGTCATCAATTTTTTTTCTCTCACTCTCAATAATCATCTCTTTTCTTTTTTGGGTAGGATTATTTTTGGAGGTTGTTAATTCTCTATAATTTAAATTATCAGCTTCACCAATAGTTCCTCCCGTATCAATGAAAGAGTTGTTGTTGATATTCTTTTTACTATCATCATCATAGGATTTATTTTTTCTAGTAGAATTTAGTAGTATGTCTTTGATGTTGTAATTAGTTCCTATTTTAAGGTTGATTTCTTTTATCTTTTCATCAATATCTGAAATTTTGTTATCTATTAGAAAGGCTAAATCATTTCTAAGATTAATTAATTTTGTAACATCTATTTCTGACTGTATTTTCTCCATTTTTCCATTCAGTTTTTTTAACTGATCTTTATACTTCAGTAAAAGGCGATCTTTTTCAAAGGAATCAATTGCTTTATTTTTAGCTGCAACCAAAATCTTCTCAATAGCATGAGTTGCAAGATCTTTCTCAAATTGGTATATCTTTAACTCGTCTTCCATTAACTCCGAATTTTTTTTTATCAAATCCGGTTTAGTTTTTAGGACATTTTCTAATTTTTGTATATTTTCTTGTTCTCTTGTAGTAGTAAAATTAGTTGACGGATTTTTTCTTCTTTTCTTGAGATCAAAAATAAATGAAACGATTGTAGTATAATATAATCCAAAAATAATTCCTCCAATCATGGATAGGCCAACTATAATTAATAAAAAAGAGCTTACCTCAACCATTTTTTTTAACTATTAATTATATTCTATAAGGATATATTTAATTTTAAAAAAGCGAATGATGATGATGATGTCTCAGTTGATAAGAATTTAATAAAAAATAAAGTTTAAAAAACTTTAATGTGAATTTACAGCATTTTTTTGTATATTTTTATCATTTTACATTACTTGACGTTTGATCCAGTTATATTTTCTCATTTTTGGATCAGGATAGCCACATTTTGAACAGGCTTTTCCACGTTTATGGAATGAATTATGGCCACATCTTCGACATCTTATATGGACCTTTTTTCGGGTATACTTTCCCATTGAGGTTGTGCCTTTTGTCATTTTCTCATATCCACCTCTTCTTCTTCGTCTTCTTATTACCTAACTCTGTAGTTTTATGCCGGAGGTGGGGATATTATAACTACATTATCCCCTCTAACTACAATAGTTCCCAAATCTGACGACTTGCTTTCTACGATCTCTACGGAATCATCAAGTAATAAGTTCATGTGTTGATCGAAACCATGAAGGGTTCCTCTTATAACTTTACCACCTTTTAATTTTATCAGTACTATTTTTCCAAAACTTTCATCCAAAACCTTTACGGCCATATCAATTGACAATACTAAATCTACCTGTTACTATCAAATGAATATTAGGTATATATTAAAATTTCATTCAATGCCCTCATTTTATAGTAGTAACCTTTTGCTCAAGATAAAATTTGATAAAATTATAGAGGTTTAACTAAACTCTTGAAACTCTATTATAGTTTGTTTAAGCTTTTTCATTAAATCATCCAATAACATACGTCCTTTAATTATTGATGCCTTTGTAGGATCACCCCATACACCATTTCCTGTTATTTTTGGGAAATATCCCGGATTTGATGCAAGACTTGTATAAGCAATTTTCGATCTATCTATCTCTTTAGTAGCTGGGTGTGCCAGCTTCATTTTGACAAACTTTGTATTAATTGCCAATACAAGCGATGTTTCAATTTCGCCAGCATGATCAAAGTCATCCATTAGATTCCAATAGTTTATAAAGTTGAGTCGTGTATTTGTAGAAATTTTATGAGAAACATTTTGAGAAATATAATACATAGCTCCCATGTTGCCATGGTGGCCATTTAACAAGATTATATTTTTCATTCCATACTTTGCAAGTGATACACAAATATCTCCAATAAGATTGGAGAAAGTAGAGTGAGATAATGAAATATTAAACAAGGGCTCATGTTCAAAGGAAATACCAAAAGTTATAGGAGGAATATATAAGCTCTGAATTTTTTCAGCAATATTTTTTGCTAAATGTTCTATTATGATAGTGTCTGTAGATACAGGAAGATGAGGACCATGTTGTTCTAACGAACCTATAGGAATTATGATTTGATTCGATTTTTTTTTCCATTTTTCGATATCTATATGAGATAAACCATAAATGTTATTATTCATTATTTAACAATATCCTTTCTACTTCGTATCATTAGTTCTTTTATCTTATTATATCATGTTTGTAAAGGATAATACTATTAAAAATACTATGTTTTTCTTCTTCGATTTTTTTTTACATGTACTTTTCCCCAATAAACTTCTAGTTTCCCTTCCAATGCTAATTTTATGGCGTGAAGCAATGTTGCGCTTTCTAACTTCCTTCCTTTGTTTTTAATGGAATCGATATTATCAGTATCCATAACATTAAACGATTTTTGGCATATAATTGGCCCTTGGTCTAAGTCTTCAGTTACAAAATGTGCAGTACAACCTACGATTTTTGCTCCTCTTTCATATGCTTGAACATAAGCATATGCGCCAGGAAAAGCAGGTAATAATGATGGATGGATATTGATTATTTTATTAGGATATCTCCAAACAAAATTAGGAGTAAGAATTCTCATATATCTTGCAAGAATAACCATGTCTATGTTATATTCTTCAAATAATTTCAAAATTTGTCCTTCTGCTTCTACCTGATCTTTGTGATCAATTACATAGAAAGGAATATTGTACTTGGCTGCAATCGGTTTTAATACATTCGAACTTCCAATTATAAGAGGGATCTTAGATTTAAGTTCTTTTTTTTGGTACGATTCAAGTATTTTTACTATACAATGATCTTCATTACTTATGAGAATAGCAATATTAGGTAATCTGTTAGGTTCTTGGTAATGCACTTTGATTTCCATCTTTAACTCTTTTGCAAGTGCTTGTAAACCTCTGTCAAGATCTTTTTTTATTATCCTATTGAATGAAGCTTCAAGTTGCATACCAAAAAGTCCTCTTATTACATTTTGATTGATTTTTTCGATATTTCCATAATTCTTAAAGATAAAATTAGTAATTTCGGCCACAACCCCTTTTTTGTCCTTTCCGATGACCGTTATTTCGATTAAAGTTTGCTTAGTTTCTTTAACCTTGTTTTGATTCAACATTTTTCCAACGTTATTTTTTGTTTTTGGTATTTTATTGATATCGTTTTCATTTATATTATCTCTTATGATTATTTCGATTAATATTATTATTATTATTATTGTTCTTCTTCTTCTTCTTCATCTTCATCTTCTTCTTCCTGTTGCTCTTGATATAGTTGTAAGTTCCCTACAATTGACATAGATAATTCTTTCAGGAATCTATATTTGATAAAGCAAATAAACACTGACA
>DAIPKY010000183.1:0-3203 GCA_036769505.1 Nitrososphaeraceae archaeon | reverse complement strand
AAGAAATGAATTGCGAAACTCTTCTTTCTTACCAAGCCATGAATCAAAACCTATTTCGTTATATATAATCATGTCAGCTTCAGTAATGTCATGAATTTTTTGTGGAGTTATTTCCCAATCATGTGGTTCTACAGCCATGGGTATGACAGATATCACTAAAGTATTGTTTCCGCCTACTTCTTTAGCAATTTCATAAAAGGGGTAAAACGAAGCGACTACTTTAATTTTTTCTTTAACTTGTTTTGTATCAATATTTTCACTTTGTTGAGCAGATCCATTTATAATAATTAATAATATTATGATAGATATTGCACTAGCGACTAATTTCATTTTATCTATTAAAGATTAATATATATATAAGATTTACTTAATAACTTTTAAGAAAGATTATGCTAAAATTATTAATAACTTCCAATATAATACAATTTTAAAATAACATTTAGTTGAATTGAGTTAGATTAACATTCTTAATGTAAAATGTTCAATAGTTCTTCTGCTTGGGTATGAATAACCAATTTATTAAAAAGATTATTAGAATTCTTATTAACATTTGGAATAGTAGAATGAAATGAAATTCTGAAGAATTAACAAATAATATTTTTTATTGGTCATTTAAACTATTTTCAAGAATTTTTTTCCGAAATACTGTTGCTCTTCATGTATGCATCGATAATTTTCTCTGGAGGTTTACAAATCAGAGTATGATATTCATAAAAATCAATATAAAAAGATTGATTATTACTGAATTTAATATTTCCCTCACGATGTGTAACATTGTTAATATTAGTATTTATTATAATCTAAAGGACACATATAATTTTTATTCCTAGTGGCTAAGAAATAATAAAATACTATCTCTAACTACTAATGATAAAGAATCAGTTATAGAATGGACAATTTTATTTGGTCTGGAAATAGTATTATATTTATCTTTATTGTAATCAGTAGAGTGCAACCTTTAAAGATAGCGTAATAAGTTCATATATCAAAAGTGTAGAGGAAGTACTAAAAAAGCTATCTTGAAAGACTTTCTATTTTATACTTTTTAACCATTCTCAAAACTATTTCGATCCTTTTATATAGGAATAATGATATTTGTCAATAGATTTCAGAATTACTATAGAATGGTATAGGAGGTGTTTTATCAATAAAATTATTTATAGATTAGATCATTATATACAAATCCTAAAAAATCTCCTGAGTTAATAAAACTATCAGAATATAATTTGTCATACTTGGCTGTTATATCGCTTTTAATGATCTCATCGAGAGTAGCACCATTATTTACCATTATAAGGACTTGTTGTCTTATATCTTTCAACATAATAAGATAGTCTTGTAGTTCATCAAGATTTGATAATAAGCCATGACCAGGAATAATCTTTGTTTCGTGATCTATTGTTGAAATTATTTTTTCTATTCCTGTTATGAGACCATCTATTGAACCACCACTAGAATGATCTATAAATGGATATCGTCCATTAACATACATGTCTCCTGTATGAATTATATTTCTTTTGTTAAAATAGATAATTGAATCACCATCAGTATGTGCATTTGGAAGATGATATACATCAATCTTATCATCATTCAAATAAAAAGTAATAGAATCGTTGTAAGTAATAGTAGGTAGTGCCTTCAAAGGAGATGCTTCGAATGTCTTATTCAAAAAATCAACAACTTGTTCAGTATTTAAGCGCTCTCTAACATTTTCTTGAGCTATTATAATAGCTCCATTATTAAAGAAATTTTCATTACCTCCAGTATGATCTTGATGCCAGTGAGTATTAATAAGAAATTTTACTGGTTTATCTGTAATTCTATTATTAATTGCAGATAGAATTTTCTCTGTCAATTGTTTAAATTGTGAATCTATAAGTAATACTCCGTCTTCACCTACAGAAACTCCTATATTTCCTCCTTTACCAACCAGCATATAGGTTCCATTAGTATCCAATTGATTGACAATAATTTCAACATCTTTGAACTTTTGAGCTTGACTTGAAGGAACATTGTCTAACAAGAATAACATACACAAAACGAAAATAGTATAAGCTAGAAATAATTTAATAATTCTTGAATATCCATCTATATTTTTTAGTACAAAAAAGAACTTCATAAAAAAATTATCAACATGATAGAATAAATAGTTTGATAACAATTGAATTCTTACTACTTAGTTTAAAAAATTTACTATTATATAATTTTAATTTATAAAATAATTTAGATAGATCTTGTATAACATGGTATCATTACTCTTTTATTCAAAATAAAGTATTATTTACTATAATAATATATTATAATACTACTATATGATTTAATTTAATATGTTATAGTTGTTAAGTATGCTAATTACTACTATACTTAAAAGACGTAAAATGTTTTTAATAGAGAATCTATATTAATACTAAATGAGAGAAGATTTTTATTTATTAAAGAAGTATCATAACTTTCTATTATGTTCATTTTCACTATTTTTGTTACAATGTAGTAATATCATCAAAATAATTATTTCTATTAATTCTAAACATTTCTATTTCTTTCATTTAACAAATTTCCATATTTTAAGACTAAACAAAGATGGATCAATAGAAGATAAATATAATTATAATGTAATTGAGAATGAATCTCACATACAATGTATGTTTAAACGAAAGTACCTCAATTTACAAAATAATACCATACTGGTAATGATGGACAAAAATGGAACAAGATTGGTGACTCTAATAAAAATGAGACTTCAATTTCAAAAGAATCTTTCAAGATGAAAGAACACTTTTTGAATCTTATCGAGGTTAAGTTTGCATTGGAAGGTAAAACAGGGAGTATTATAGAACAATTTGACGGAAAAGAAAGTCAAATCACTTTTCTTCCATACGATCTCTTTCAAAATAAAAGAATTTTACTACTTATTCAGAGTTGTAACATCATTGAAAATGAAGTAAATAAATGCGTTAAAAATAAAGAACATAGCCTGTTAATGAGGATATTTTAACTAGATTAAGCATTTTTTTAAAGTCCCATTTTAAATATCCTCATTATTCGATAGAATAATATCTTTCTTACTGATTTTTTCTCTATTTTAATTCCGAATAAAGCTAAACCCATATAAGAATGCAAAAGAGAAGAATATTGAATGGAAGATGCTATTGAATATCCTCCAGGACCAAAAGCTTTACTTCCCTATGCTCTTGCTAGGAAAT
>DAIPKY010000182.1:0-3213 GCA_036769505.1 Nitrososphaeraceae archaeon | reverse complement strand
AATTAGGAATGCAAGATATGGGTTATTCTATCGATTGGCGACGAGAATTTACAACCATTGATATTTTATATTCGAAATTCATTACTTGGCAGTTTAAAACATTGCAAAAAAAAGGGTTAATTGTACAAGGTTCTCATCCTGTAGGATGGTGTCCCTATGATAAAAATCCGGTAAGTCAGCATGATACTATTGGAGATGTAGAACCAGAATTTAGTGAATATGTCTTAATAAAGTTTAGGTTAACAGATAACGACGATATAATACTTCCTACTGCTACTTTAAGACCTGAAACTATATTTGGAGTAACAAATCTTTGGGTAAATCCGGATATTGAATACTATATAATAGATGTAGATAATAATGCTGAACAATGGATTGTTACTAAAGAGGCCAAAACAAAATTAGAATTTCTTAATCATTCTCTAAAAATCAATAGAACCATCAAAGGAAATGAATTAATCGGTAAATTTGCAACAGATATTTTTAGAAATATAGATATTCCTATTCTTCCTGCAAAATTTGTAAAACCTGATACAGGAACTGGAATAGTAATGTCTGTACCTGGCCATGCTCCATATGATTTTCAAGCTCTTATTGACTTAAAAAAAGAAACAAATTTGCTTTCATTTAATATTGACTTATCACAAATCAACCCAATAAAAATTATAGAAATTCAAGAACCTCATTTAAATGGTAGTAGAAGTTTAATATCATGTGTAGAAGACGCAATATCAAAGTTCAATATTCACCATCAATCAGATTTAGGTTTGGAAAAAGCAACAAATGAAGTCTACCATCTAGAATATTATCAAGGCAAGATGTTACCTAATACAGGAAAATACTCTGGAATGGATGTTCAATTAGCTAAAGAAGAAATAAAAAATTATTTGCTTACTACAAAACACTTAGCTGAAATTTTTTATGAATTCATTAATAAGCCAATTAAATGTAGATGTGGTAACGAATGTTTTGTAAAGTTACTGAATGATCAATGGTTTATTAATTATAAAGATAAGGAATGGAAGCATAAAGTACATAATTATATAGATGAATTAAGTATTATTCCTGAGGATCTTAGACAAGAATTTCACAATGTAGTTGACTGGTTAAAGGAAAGAGCTTGTGCAAGGAAATCAGGTCTTGGAACAAAACTTCCATGGGATCATGAATGGATAATAGAAAGTTTATCTGATTCAGTTATTTATATGGCTTATTATATAATATCAAAGTTCATTAATGAACAAAAATACTTAATGAAAAAAAGTCTAAATAATATTGATGAGTCTTTTTTTGACTATATACTATTAGGAATTGGAAATGTTCAGGATATAGCAAAAAATTGTAATCTTTCCATATCATTGATACAAGAAATTAGAAATGAATTTATTTATTTTTATCCAGTTGATTCTCGACATTCTGGACGAGATTTGGTTCCGAATCATCTTTCTTTCTTTCTTTTTAATCATATAGCTATTTTTGAGAAGAAGTTTTGGCCACACCAAATAGTCGTCAATGGTTCTGTTTTAATGGAAGGAAAAAAGATGTCAAAATCGTTAGGAAATATAATACCTTTAAGAAAAGCAATACAAGAATATGGAGCAGATACTATTAGACTAGCAATATTGATTTCATCTGAGCTTCTTCAGGATGCAGATTTTTCCTTTGATACTGCAAGATCTATTAGAATAAAATTATTAGAATTCTACACTCTTTCACAACAGATTTTGAATTCTAATTTTTACAATAAAGCATCAAATCCAAATTTATCATTAGATGAATTACTTTACCTAGATATATCTCAAAATGAATATTCTTTGGAATTAGAAGATAGATGGTTAATAAGTAAATTACAAAGGCTAATAAATAACGTTACAAGATCAATGGAAACATTACGTATACGTGAAGCTCTTCATAATATCTTGTACGTTTTCGATCAACATATTCATTGGTATACAAAACGGATTAATGCTAAAAAACGAAGTAATGATAACATGGTAAATAAAATACTACTTCTTTGTTTTTCTATTAGAATAAAATTATTATCTCCATTTGCTCCATTTATATCTGAAGAAATTTGGAATAATTTAGGTAGCCGATCTTCAATCGTTTCTTCAAAATGGCCTACTGTTTTCAATGAAAAGGTCGATCCATTATCAGAGGAATCAGATGAATTCATAAAAAGATTAACATTCGATATATCTAATATTATTAAAGTAACTAAAAAATTACCACATACTATATATATATATTGTTCTTCTTCTGGTAAACAAAAAATTTATCAGAAAATTCTTAAAATAATTACTTTAACTAATGAAAGGAATTTTGGAAATATAATGAAAAAATTAATACAAGATCCTGAAACTTCTTATGCAAAAAAGGATCCTTCTTTTGTTAAAAAAACTGTAGAAGATATTCTTTCTGAATCTGTTGAATCAAGAAGTAACAGATTAAATTTGAACTCATTGGACGAAATTTCTATAATAAAAGATTCAGAAAATCTAATATCTAATGAAATCGAATTTGAAAATATTCGAATAATTGTTTACTCAGAAGAAGAAAAAGAAAAATTTGATCCAAAATCAAAGTCTAGATTTTCAAGACCTTATAAACCTGCTATCTATTTAGAATAAGATCCTTTTGCTTTATTACTTTTTCTTGAAATATAAATCGATGAAATCATATACAAGCTAAATCCACAGATGGACATTATTAATCCATATAAAGAAAGTGCTCCTCTATCTTGATAATATCCTATACCGAGAAGTATAGCTCCTAATACCAAAATAGCTATACCTGCCCTTGCAGAACCTGGCATTTCTTTTTTCTTTTTCACTAGTGGTACATATTCAATTTTTTCGCAATATATTTTTATTTTTGGATGATAATATTGTATCTATGAAAATTGCTGTGGTGGGAATTGGCGTTGCAGGAGCATATTTAATGAATCAGCTTAGTAATAATCATGATATTCATATAGTTGGATTTGAAAGAATGAAAGAAGAAGAACATGATGCAGTTTGCGCTTGGGCTACCAGCAAAAATGTTATGGTAAACTATACAAAAAAATGTAGCCTAGATTTTGATAATTATATCTTACATGATGGTAAAAATATGAGTGTAGACCTTGGTGAAAGCAAGCATATTGATATCGGATTAAAAGGTATGGTTAGTTATGATAAATTAAAACTTATTCAAGATATGATAAAAGGAACA
>DAIPKY010000181.1:0-3216 GCA_036769505.1 Nitrososphaeraceae archaeon | reverse complement strand
GTTGAATTTCTCTGATTGAACTTTGCAAATATTCAAATGAATTAGACATCTTTGGCTTAGGCTGTTGATTTGACCAGGGTTTCTTATAATATGTCGGTTTAGTATTATTAGTTGTTGTTGCTGTCGTATTTGTTGGTTTTGCATTGCGGGATCTATTAGGACAAATATGTTTCTTTTTTGTAAATACTTCCCAATATTCATTTACTGAACCATTCCAGTAAATCTGAGTATTACATCCATAATTACAAGAGTTTGGATAAAGATTATTTTGATTTTGAGTGGTCATTTCAGATTAATGTTAATGGATTATTTATTAATCAAATTGTCTAAGTTGCCAGGAATAGCCATTCTATCAGGAATACCAAATTCTTTTCTAAATTCTTTGTTTATTTCTTGGATATCTCTTGTATTATTTGCATCGTGCCTCTCTTTGAATTCTTTATATGCTTTTTGGAATTCTTCCAGACTGCCAAATCTATCAATACATGATTTGAGAAAAGAAAGTGCTTCCTTAGGATACTTACCACTCCTAACACCTTCCAATTCATTAACTCCTAGTTCGTCATTATCCTTGTCATAACCGATTACAAGTCCATACTTGAAAAATGCAAAAACATGGAACTCTTCATCATTAATTATAATAGATTTGTATCTGAGTCTATCTTTTCCTTCCAATTCGATACCCACTTTCTTCTTAACATATTCTATGGCAGCATTTATTGCCATATCTAAATAATAATCTCTGTCCGTCATTTTTTCTTAAAGTACCCCAGATAGTATCAAGTTATAAATAATTTGGTCTTGATTAATAGTAGTAGAACTCTTTTTCTTGTCATTTTTATCCAGATAGTAGCGAATGGACATGTTTTATAAAAACATCTATATAATTATTAACACCGTCAATTACCATTATTATCTTTATAGCGTATTTAGAAAAAAGAAACGGAAGAAAATTAAAATTATCTTCCTTTTAATTTGTCATTGTTTAACCGACTAACAATAATGATATAATCATTATATATTTTGACATCGGGAGATGTTCAATGCAAGGAAGATGTGACGTTTGTGGGGCAGATGATATAGAAGTAAAACACACTATAACAGATGATGGTAAAACTAAATATGCTTGTAACCAATGTGCATAATATCTTATAGTACGGTATCTTTTAGATAATTTACCCCAATATCTTTTTTCATTTACGAATCTAAATCTTTTTTCTCCTCCTCTCTTCCTCCTAGGAGTATTTTAGTCATTATATTCTCCTTACATTCGTGCAATAGTGATGGGCCGCACAATACCATCATTTAGAATTGCTGCTGTATTGGAAAAAGAGAAATGGAAACTATTTACAAATATTTGAAAAATAAGCATAAGAAAAAATTATTTATACATATGTTATCAATTGCAAATTTGTATAACTCTGCTAGTTCTCATGCTGCTATTCCATTCCTATCAGAATACATCTTATTTTGATGTCAATAATATTGCACCATTATAAGACTTTAACAGATAAATTATCTACTTGATCAAATGTTGTTGGTCACATTGAAAATTTTAATGAAATTAATGATGACGACAATGAGTATAATATTAACAATAGATCTATAATTTTAAGCCAGGAATTAGATAAATGGAATAATTACTCTTTGGTATTGAGAAAACAAAATAGAGAATTATTTCAAGAAACGTTATTATTACAATCTTCTTACAAATATTCAAGTGCGATAGATATAAAAGGAGAACAATATTCTACTGAATCTTTGCTGTTATCCTTAATTTTAGAACAACATAAATTGATAAAAAAGAATAAATTAATTAAAAATCCTACAAGTCAATCTCGACTATTGTTTATATAATTTGATTTAGTCGGGAAGGAAAAAGAGTAAAATAACAAAAATAATCGAAGCCAATGTTGTCATAATTACAAGAGTACGTGTCTTCATAGTATTATTATTCTTGTTATACAATTTATTATACAACAATTTAATCTTTTAACTTCCTATGAGATTTTTTATTTATTGATTTATTTATTATTCTTTGACTTGTTACTGTTATTCTTCAGAAGTATCTGATTCATTGCTTCTCCTTTTTCTATAACTCGTAATTATCAATGGATTCATTATTATCATTATTATCATCTTCTTGCTGTTTTCCTTCTTTTTCTCTATTATTATACAATCCATAGACTTTTTTTGTTGATAGAATTTGCTTCTCTAGAACGTATTTACTTGAATCTATATCACTTGAAATAATTCGCTGCAAATTTGCTATACATTCCTTCATTTTCAATTTTTATATGGATCTTGGCATTCTTCTACCTCTCGCCTCATCTCTCTTTCTATTAATCTCAACTTTTCAATACCTTCAATATGTTGATTCTGAAAATCTACCTTTGTTATTTGAGATAATCTTTTCATATTTTTTGCCTTGATAATTTGTTTTTCTCTTCTTAAGATTCTCTCCTAAATTGGAAATCTTGAGTCCTTCAGAAATTGTAAAGTTTGTTTTGTACTTTTTTTAATCAACATAGTTTCTAGAATGACATTTTGGCGGTCATTAAGCCTGCTTGATGCGGCCGCTTTTCGGTCATGACAATTCCTACTATTGTTAATGGTATTTTCTTTGCTCATTATTTACACTTGTGTTCCTAATCATCAATCAAAAAACTAATAGATGTATTTCTACTACTCCTGATAGTTTCTTAATTTGAGTAATATCGTTTGTATTCTTGTTGTTACTATTTTCTTTTAATGAAATTCAAAAATTCATTTTGAAACTTTATAAGGATAATAAATTGTTTGTGATATATCAAAGAATTATTTTTTAAAGATTAACTTCACAATAACAATTCTATAATGTTCTTGGTCAGTAATATTTTTATGTAATAAAGTTCTAGGTATTCTTTATGTCTATCCAAGAAGAGGAACAGGACATTATTGATATAAAAGATGCCGAAATAAAAAAAGAACAGGATAAGATAAATTTATCCCCCCTTGAAATTAATAGACACGATTATAATGTAATTTCGTATTCAACAGATTCTTCTCGAAAATATAAAATCGTCTCAAGGAACTTTGAGAACGACATTAATTATCAACAAATAATCAAGACTATGAAAGAAATAAAGCATAATTTTATTGAAGAACATAAGAATATCATTAATACCTATTATTCAATCTATTCTAAACGTTTAGATGATATAATTTATTATAACT
>DAIPKY010000180.1:0-3226 GCA_036769505.1 Nitrososphaeraceae archaeon | reverse complement strand
TTACTTGATCATTCTGTATTATGTTATGAAAAAATAGTGAGGAATAAATTAAATTCTAAAGTTAACAATAACAATAATGGAGGGACTCTACTTTTTGTAGAATTTGCTGGAGACGACATTGTTAAAATAGAATTAAAGATACACTTATGTAAAGAAAAATTACATGGTTATGGAGAAATATTGGAAGTGACATCAGACTATGTTAGTTGTGAAAGAATTTGGTCAGCAAGAAAAAGTGCTCTTAATAATGTGATGAAATTGACAGTGGGCAGCCGAAAGCCTATTAGTTTAATCGAAGATACAATAGTCAATCCTGACTACCTGTATGACTATACATTATTTCTGTTAGGAATCTACAAAAAGTACAAATTAGATTATATTTTTTATGGACACGCTGGCAATGGAAACTTACATACTAGACCTGTGCTTGATACTGCATCAAGCAAATACAACGACTTGATAGCTTCACTTGCAACAGATGTCTTTTCTAAAGTTTATGAATTATCTGGGAGCATCACGGCGGAACATGGTGATGGTATAAGTAGAACATCGTATATATCACAAATGTATGGGAACACGATATTTGAGATATTTAAAAAAATTAAATTCATTTTCGATCCTACAAATATAATGAATCCAGGAAAAAAAGTAATACAATAAATTTTATAGTTTCATCTGGGTCGACACAAAGCTTGTTTTAATTATATAAATTAATTATCCATAATAACCAATATTAGAAAATTATAATATGTTTACTATCAAAAAATTCCGTTTCTGAATATTTATAGTTATACCATAAAATTATTTTTCAATATTATTCCATTCTCGGTAATGATAAGTGAATTATTATTTGCCTTAACCTTACTATGCATTAATCTCTTCCCATCAGGTAGCAAAATATAATTTTGTGTAATTGTTAATTCTACTTCATTTACTATAAATGTTCCACTAATAATAATTGTGTCATTATCGAAAACTCTTGATTCAATTATAATTTCACCATTTTTATCCATTATTAAAAGATGATCTCGTCTTAAAACTTTTTTATCCAATTTCGGAGTGCATAATAATAAATTATTTTTTTTTATTTCAACAATTTTATTACCATTTATATCAAATATTTCTGTATTTAGATATGGACCATCATTATCTACACCAATATTGAAAAGTTGTGAATTCTTATAGTATACATCTTTAGGATTCCCAAAAATAAAATTATTTCCAATCAACAATTTATATTCCATTTCATAACTATGTTCAATAAATAACAATTAAGTGTATCTTTTAAAAGAACTAACTTACATTTGATACTATTTTAAAAAGATTAATTTGGTTTCTAAATGAAAGGCTCTCTATTAAACTGCAAATTTCCCCGTTCTTGTCTATTTTGATATTTTATTCGTAGTAGTGTCATCTCGAATAATGAAAATTAATCTTTTGCATTGTTTTAATACTATTCATTGCATTTATGATATAACTGATTTTTCTAGTATAGTTTTCTTTCCAATTACTCCGATTTCGATGCATTCTACACACCCTAAAAGGAGTTAATCTCTCGAAATTCAATTATTAGTATTGCATCATGTATAACAAATTAAAGTTACGAAGTAATCTTTTAAAATTATCATTGTTGCATATTTAATAAATCATATTCTAAAATGATTATCTTTTCTATCAATATAAAATCTTTTAAAATTATACTGTATCTATGGTTCTTCGACAGATCAATACTTTTCTTAGATCTTTAATTGCAAAATAGATTTATGGATTCAATATGGTATTTGTATTGATTTATAATGCACTATTATGTAAAGTATCCACTGCAATTTCTGCAATTTCTTCTTCATATGAGATAAGATAATATACAGAATCTGGACTTTCATTAGGTTCTAGTATATTGCTAATGAGAGTATCTCTTTCTGGATCTTTAATTATTTTTAAAATTGTCATTGCAGCCAATTTTAACAATTCTTTTTTTCTGTTTAAAAAGATGTTAACTTGTTCTTCAACTTTATTTTTAAGAATTGCATAATCTTCACTTTTAGTTATGGTATTTAATAGCTCTCTTTTTTTAATCAATTCATTTTTAGTTAATTCTAATAACTTACTTTGTGATTTAATCTTTAATAATAATGAATTACACTCATCGTTTAGCTCACAATTCTTGCCTCTCAAAAATTTATTGTCTATAAGATAAGAGTATTTTTCATTTTGAAGGCCTGGCAATTTATCTGAAATCTCCTGATATTCTTCTTTAATTTTTGGAAGATCGTTACTCATTTTGATTGCTTCACCTATTTCTTTTTTACCTATTCCTTTCTCTTTCATAAAAAAAGGTAATAATCAATAAAATCTTGAAAGAGTAAGAATCAAACTCTTTAAATATTTCTACAAAATGATGAAGCTTCCTCCAAGATAAATATTTATAATTTCGGGATTGAGCTTCTTCTGGACTCAAATCCCTTTTTATAGCTACTTCTGTTGGACTCTTTCCTTTTTATATAATTGTAATGCTTTAGCTGTATTTGATAGCACTACTTTCTTTCGTTCTTTTTCTTCTAATTCACCATTAGCTTTTTTGAGAATTTTACTTATTTCTCTAGGAGAAATAAGAAGCAGATGAGCAATGTCTCTATAAGATTTACCTTCTTCGCGTAATTTTAAAAATATTTTTCTTTTTCTTTTATTGATAAAGTCATATCATAATAGTTCTATTACAGTAGTGCTTATATTATTTTTTTATTGCTACCTATTGCTTTCAATATGCTTTCACTGCTACCATAAAATTTTCATTGTACTCATTTACTTTCATTCAAAATGATTTACGCATAAAAAAATTGAATATATACTAATAAAGAAAATTTTAATTTTTCTTTTATCATTTTCAAAGTTAATCATAAGTTGATCTGTTAGCGAGAAATTCTAATTCATTCTATTTAAAGTAAAATTTTACTGATTTCATACTTAAATAGTTCCTCTTAAAAATTAAATAAAACTGGAAAATTAATTATTTAATGGACTACAATATTTTAGAATTCTTAATATTGTATTTGCATTTTTTTTCTTCAGTGCTCTGGTGGGGAATAACATTCGTTGTAATTTTTATATTAAGACCAATTAATAAAAAAGGAGGGTATTCTTTTCTTCTTCTAAGAATCCATCAATTTGTATTTCCAATTTCTACTATATCTATAATATCCGGAATAGCCTTAACCTTTATAAATAT
>DAIPKY010000179.1:0-3251 GCA_036769505.1 Nitrososphaeraceae archaeon | reverse complement strand
GGAGTGACAAATCTCCTAACAAAAGAAGAAAGCAAACATTCTCTTCAAATTGCACTCGGTGCATGGAAAATGCGCCGCACACTCGAAAAAAAGATCGGAAAAGGGAAGTTTGTACTTGCTGAATATGAAAAAATAAAACGTATTACTATGCCTTTAGATAAGAATCATTTGCTTTATATAACTACAGAGGCTGTATGTGATGCTCTCAGCTTAGTTGATAAAATTAAAAAATTAGATTATAAATAGACTAGAGTAAATAGACACTGGAGATAATAATTAATTTACTTTAAGTATTTAAATTGCATTAAACACTATAAAATATTAGCGATATTATCGATATAATTTAAAATAAATGTAATGAAGATTTCTTTGTACCTTTTAATGGTAATATAAATACTAGATATATATATATATATATAGAACAAGAATAACAAAAAGTTTGTTACAGAACTTGATTCTATTGAGGATAAAGTAATGGTAGTATGCTTTGACAATCACCATTGTACTCTTTAATTTTTTTATTCTAATAAGAGAAAATTATTCTATTATTTAAGGAAAAGAAAATATATTGTTGATTAAAACCTTGACATAGATTTACAAATAGATGATTTATGATTTATATATTATTAATATTTATATTCTAAGGATAAAACAACTTTAATTTCAGAAGATAATGAATAATGTAATTATTTCCATATTATCAAACCCTAATTTTTATTAATTTAAAAAGAACTTATATAAATGCAACATTAAACAATGTTAACATGTCTAATGATTCTATAGATTATAATCCAGGAGACATTATTAAAAAAGAAGCAAGAGGTTTAGCTGAAGCAGACCTTGGTGAAGTTCAACAAATTTCAGGAGAATACATAATAACTCAAAAAGGTAATGTAGACAAAGAGAAATTCTATATCCCTAAAAATTTGCTAGAGCGTTTTGATGGCAATACGGTCTATTTAAGAGTAACAGAAGAAGAAGCAAAACAATACAAAAAAGAATAATTTCTAACAAATTAATTTTCAAGAAAAATAATACCTCTTATTTTAATACATTTTTTGCTTATTTTATAAATATTCCATTCCAATCACTAAGAATTCTGATAATTCAATAGTAACTCATTATAATTAATATTTACTCCATAAAAGAAACCCATCTTTTTGAGTTATTGTATCTATAGAATGAGACAAAAAGTTATTTTTTATAAGAGTATTTCTATCTCCTACTACTATTGTTTTTCTCTTACTTCTTGAGAATGCAACACATGATCTTGGAATATTAACAAATCCTATCGATTCTTGATAATTCATTTTATTGTTAGATCGAACCATTGATATTATTGTAACTTCTGCTTCTTGACCTTGAAATTCATCAATTGTTCCAATTCTTATTCCCTTTTGTAGATAAAAATTACATAGTCTTTCTTGTTGTTTATATGGGGTAGTAACAATAATATCCTTGATCCCCATACTGATACATCCCTCAACAATCTCTTTGATAATTTCAACTTCTCCTTTATTTGTAAAATGCTTTTCTTCTTTATACTGTCCATCAGTATCAACAAATACAACATTTTTATCATGTTTAAGAACTCGGTATAGGTTATCATTTATTCCATTATAATCTTTATGAGCAATATCCGCGGTAGATATATTCATAACGGAAGAATCGGCTTCAAGTTTGTACTCATAATAAGGATTAATCAAATCTAAAATATCTTTGTTAAACCTATATTCTTTTTTAAGTAACGTAGTATGAAAATGTTCCAAGACAGAGCCAAATAGGCTTTCCGTTACATAATCATGGGATACTGGTGGCAGTTGTTTATCATCTCCAATGACAATAATTTTACCATTATTATCTCTTAGTGAGGAAAATAACATTCCCATTCTGTCAAGACCAACTAATCCTGCCTCATCTACTATAACTGCCCCAACTTTAATTATATTGCCAAGATCTTTAGCACTATAATCTGTACTTAATATTATTCTGGCATTTTGAAAAAAATCTTTAGCTATGGTGATCTTATTATAGAAATTATTATTATTATTATTATCAGTACAGTTAGAATATTCTGAACTATAATAATCCTCCACAATATTGTCAAATGCATATTTCATAAGATGATTATATGTTCTATTTAGATTAACAACGTTACCATATCTAATAACAAATCCACGAGGTAATTGAATTTTTTCCCGTTGTAGAAGAGAATCTATTTTTGATAAAATGCTATCAATCATCACATTGGTTGGAGCAGTAACTAAAATTGGAAAATAATCATCATTTAAAAGATCAAAACAACAATGCGAGATAACAGTGGATTTTCCAGTACCAGGAGGGCCAGTGACAGGAACTGTTTTTTCTGAATTTATTCTATATCTTGCTGTTTTTTGTTCAAAATTTTCAATTTCATCAAATGATGGAAACTTTCGACTAGTATTCATTTTTTATACCAGTCCATTCATATCAATTAATTACCTTCTTTTCATTCCTATAATATTCTGCTCATCTAGCTTAACACTTCTTTTCTTTAATACTATATCATTAGCATAGGAAGATAGTCTAAAGAAACTATCAAGAAATTTCATCGATATTAATCCACTACTAAAATTAAATCTGTCAATAGTAAGAGGTGATTTATCTCTATTATCGTACAAAAGATAATATAAATCATCTCTGTAAAATTCAAGTATAATTGATTTTCTATCGATATCAATTGCTCTTATAACTGCATTAGGATTACTTCCTAAATTTGGAGTACCATCAGAAATAGTTACATGTTCACCTACACTAAAATCTAAGAATTGACCAAAATATTCATCACCTAGTAAAGTAATTTTTTGTTTCTCAGTATCAATTGAAGAAGTATCAATATACAAATTTGTAATGGCAGATCCTTCTTTTTGTCTTTTCTCTGCCGACTGTAAAACTACATATGCTTTCCATCGATCATCAAGTGAGACCTCTTCTCTTATTCTTTTTGAAAGACGAAATTCTATGTTTCTTTTTATTCTTTCATCTTCTGTTAATGCATTATTACTAACAAATGCCCAATTTAAGCAGCCTTCTCGCAATGGACATTTCGGACAAAAACCAGTGATTTGTGGAGAGATTTCAGATTTCCAAATTTGTATATATTTGTCTATTACTTTGGATACCTTTGCAAAATCAAACTTTTTTCTATTACCATCTTTATCAGCAAATTGCCATGTATATTTAGGAGGTTCTTTTAGATTTAATGTTTGCAT
>DAIPKY010000178.1:0-3257 GCA_036769505.1 Nitrososphaeraceae archaeon | reverse complement strand
AGATAAATAAATTACATACACTCATTTAGACTTTTATTAACTCTTCAGGACTTTTTTCTAAAGTTTTAAAAAATTTTTTGGATTTGTCAAAATCAATTGGAATGATTTATTGTTGAAATTTGTTAACTGAAAAATTTAATTATACTAAATCTATTATCAAGAACATTCTGAAAGCAGTAAAAATAACAATCTCTCCTCTTAATACATTAATATTCATATTCTTGCATTAGAAAAGTTGGTATTTTCAAAATAAGTTCTGATCCATTGTAAAATTTTACCTTTGATTTTGGTATTCTGTATTTTTTCAAATTAACTGCACCGTCTACTACCCATATTTTGTCACCGGCACTAGAAACAACTACTCCACAGGCTTTATTATCGCTTGTTCTTACTCCTTTCTTAGATTTAGATATTTCATCCCAATCTATAGAAATACTCACATACAATTATCCTAATCGAGGTATTTAAAATTCAAATATTAAAGGATATATTCAGAAAGAATATCTGGTGATTATCAGCAGAGCCCTTTTCAAACATCATATTATTAAAAAGTACAAGAGATTTTTATTCTCTAGTATTGAAAATTTCATTAACATTAGTCACGCTCAATCCAGGTTTAGGACCTCCTCCGATTACATATATTTTATCATTAACAGACACTGCGGACAATCCATGACGAGCAGTAGGGAGAGGTTGTTTGGATTCCCATTTGTTATCTTTAACATTATATTTTTCATTATTGTTATATGTTTTAGTAACATCTTCTCCTCCAAATACATAGATATTATTATTGATTGATGCTGCACTAATTCCACTTCTTTTTGATGGCATGGGATCAAGTATTATCCATTTATCCATTTTAGAATCGTACATTTCAGTAACATTAACATTGGTAATGGGTAAAGATCCTTCTATTCTTCCTCCAACTACGTACACATTTTCATCAATAACTCCAGATGCAGCATGGTGTCGTGCTGTAGGCATTGGTATTTTTGAAATCCAGGTCTTTGTTTTTGAATTGTATGCTTCGTTGGTATCCATAATTTCATTTTCACCTTCACCACCTATAGCATACAGCATTTCATCTATAAATACGGCTGTTAATGCACCTCTAGCAGTAGGCATAGCAGATCCCTCTGTCCAAATATCGTTTTTGGGGTCATAAATAAACAAGTTAGCGGTAGGTAGCCACTTATTATTTGTATATCCCCCTATAACATATACACTCCCATTAAATGTGGTTGCAGCAGCATGATGAACAGGTTGTGGTAAAGGCGCTACTGTATTCCAAGAATTATTCTTAATATTATAAACTTCTACAGTATCTAATACTTTGCCAGATTTGTCAAATCCACCTATGACATAAATATTATCACTATTGATAGTAGCAGTAACCTCTGTTCTAGGTGTAGGCATAGATTTGCCTATGGTCCAAAATGATTGTTTTTCTTCTACAGATAATGATTCTGCATAACTAGTTTGAAAATCAACAAATGATGTATCAACATAGACGGATATCATAACCATCAATAAAAACGAAATTGAAGAGATGAAAAATAGACGCAAAGATAGACAACTACAAAGATTTATCATATTTCTATTTTTATATTAATAGTTTATAACTTTTAAAATCAATTTAAGAAATATCTATTGATTGACTAACGCCATTGGTTGCTCATTATGCCATAGCCCTATATGAAGGAGCAATCAGTAGAACACGAGGCTATGGCCAATGATTGGTTTGCAGATATTTTTCCATTCTCTTTCTTGGGAGATTGTTGTATTTAGGTCCAATATGTTATTTAATAATTGTAGATTATTATTTTGTTTTTAGACAACTAGAAAATAGCCATAGTCTGGGATAAGCCAATACAAATCAAATACTGGTTATTGACTATGGCTATTCTAATGCTTCTCTAGGGATGTCGCTTTTGAAGAATAGTGCAAAATTTTATAGATTTTAGAATATTTAAAAATCGGTAAACCAAGTTAATCGACTAATACTAATAATAATAATAATAATTAACTGCCATAGCCTTACCACTCTTACAATGGAGCAAAGAGATTTAGTAGAATAGCAAGACTATGGTCTGCTATAGACATATTCTTGACAGGATAGTCTAACATATTATTATTCAATATAATATTTAATAATTCTATATTTTAGAAAATTAATAATTGTCATAGCCGAATAATACTGACTGGTTGGATTGGATTATTATGTTCCGACTATGACAAATCAAGTGATGATGATTGATTGGTTGAGAGAACGTGAGATATTTGGTAGTTATTATAGTAATTATAGTATTTATTATTATTTGTAAACCTAGTTTGAGATTTTAATCAACAATCTATATTTCTTTATTTAGTTGAGAATAATTTTCTTCTTTTGTTGATAATATTCCAAAATAAACAATAAAAAATAAATTGTTATGGTGAGCATCATACAGTAATTTGTATCCTTACATTTGCATCATCTATAATTTCAGCAAATGTTCCCTATGAGTTAATGCCCAATTTCACTGTGTTAATAAATATGAGACTATTGGTCTTACAATGATATTCTCCGTTTATTACGAAATCCCCAGGATCACAAAAAGATTCACCTCCGAAACTAAGTGGCGTAGGAATGGGTTTATCCTTCTTTATGTATGCATTAGTATCGTTAGAGAATGATTATTGTTGCTTTCAGTCCCTTATCTTTTTATTTGAAATAATACTGCAAATTTACATTATTCTATATGTTATCTTAACTTATCTGCTTCTATTCCTGCTTTAGAACATTCTTTCAAATATACTTTCTGACATTCATTAGATATAGTTATGAATTTGTGTATAACTGAGATAATAGCGGCATCATAGACAGATTTGATATCTCCTTCAGTAAGGATGTCAACACCTCGATCATCAATTGTTTTTAGGACTTGTTCTTTACAAATTTTGGTAATTACATTATTAATCTCAAAAATATATTGATCTATTTTGAGAAAATTTTGCTCATATTTGTTATTATTGTTATTGTTATTAACATTGAATATCATTTTATTTCCTATTCTTTCTAATCCAATCTAATCTAATAGTTTGTTAATAGAATCTATCCTTTTACTTTTATTATTTGTATATAATCTCGAGAATTTGAATTTATCTTTCTTTCAATCTAGAATAAATATCACTAGAGTAAAAGATTAATTAAAATACTCACACTAAAAAACCATAGCCTGTATATCTATGTATAAGACCATGACAGAGTATACACA
>DAIPKY010000177.1:0-3258 GCA_036769505.1 Nitrososphaeraceae archaeon | reverse complement strand
ATAAATACATATTAATTATAATATAGTAAAATAATGATTAGCTCAAAGATTGGGATTCGAACCCTTATCCATCAAATGTGGGTTCTACTATCAGGTATTAAAATTTACTGATTATTGAATTAATTACATCAATTAAGGAAATTATAAAAGATTATTATTTACAAATATAAATAAAAATTAATCATAAAATATCAAATCTAGTCTATATATCATAGTGCAATTCCAATAACAATGGAAAACGATAAATATACTATCCATTTTCCATTTAATTAACATATTTTATTCGATATTGTGATTTTCCCTATTTGCATTTGTATTTCAAAAAAGAAAATGATTTAAGGGATTTTTGTTTATACATATTATAACCATGGGTTTAAAAGATTTCTTTTTGGAAAAGTTAGGAATACAAAGAAAGAAGAAAAAACCAGATTCAATTGAATATTCAAATCCATAAAGAATTAAATATTTTTTTCATCATATTTTTCATATATCAATTGCACACTAATAATATAAGATGTGAGATATACTTTTCTACTACTTAAAGAAATTGCATTTATTACTAAACAAAACCATCATAAATATAGTATTTAAATAAGATTATTCTCAACCGAACCAGTTCCTTGGTAAATTTAAATCCTGTCGTTGTAGTTAAACAAATTTATGCATGTTAGGGTCGGCACTCCCGCTGGCTATAGCATTTAAGTTAATAAGTATTCCTGTTTAGTCATTAAACTGTAGGTTTTTTATAAATAACAAATTAAAAGAATACAATATACAAGAGGTAGTAATGCAGTTATATTCTTATTCAGCTTAATAGAAATCCCAAATATGTATCACAAAGAATTAACTGGAGAACAAAAAGTAAAAGTTTCAGAGCTGCTATCATCGATTATAACAGACAAGCAACATTCTCATGAGCGCGATCTTTGCAATGCTTCAGTAGTTCTATATGAGCTTAACAGATTGGGCTTTACAATTATAGACTTGGATATAGATGAAATACTAAGCATATCAGATGAAAAATATTCTGGAACAATCAGGCAACAACTGAAATACATGGCTAATTCTTATTCAAGACTTGTAGAAGGTATGAAAAATACTGATGAAAGTGACATTTTAATTAATAAGGTAAATTCAATTTTTAAGCCTTGATTAAGTAAAGTATTTCTTTTTCTATTTTTTACTTGGTCTTTTGTTTTTAACTGAATTTGAAAATTTCATTTAAATATTGAATTGAATATCTGAATTAGGCATAGCCTTGTACAAAATCTACTGCCCAGTTTAATTGTTAACCTAATTTTTTGGGATGACCTGAATTATTTTATTCACGACAATGTTCTCGATCTCAAAAGAACAGGAGGAAAGAAATATCTCATGACCTGTCGTCAGCAAATCAAGGCGTGGCTGAAATATTGTATAGCTAGATCAATGTTCACAACTGCAGTGCTCAATAGCATCGATATATTGCTATTTATTGAGTTTTTGTTCCATCCATCCATTTTCTCTTTTTTGTAATTGATAAATCATAGGTAAATCCTTGTTCAATCCGATAATGACTATAACTTAAAAAATGAAAGTTTGAAACCAATTAAAAAAAAAGACTGAAAATTTGATTCTTATATCCAAGACTAGCAAATAGACAAATATCTAATTTAATCAGAAGATCTAGAATATTACAATTGCCTTTAATTTCTATAATCTGATCGCTTTTCATATTGACTTATAGAAATCATTAGAGAACGTTTTTTTCTGTATAATACTTTTATACTTTGGTACACAACTTGTCAACTATTGCTATCCCAAAATCAATAATTGTTGTAGATGATAAGCATGATTTAGTTGACCTCTTTAGCGATGCATTATCTTCAAATGGTTATGATGTATCTTCTTTTACAGATCCCACAATAGCTTTTGAAAATATAAAAAAGAATCTTGACAAGTATTCTTTGTTAATTACGGACTTTGGAATGAATGACATGAATGGTTGCGAACTTGGAATTAAAGTTAAAGAATTAAACAGCGACATTCAAGTTATCATTATTAGCGCATATTGAAAATGTTGAAAATAATACAGCTAACTTTGAAGTACTTAGCAAACCCATCACTATACAAATACTGATTAAGAAAGTTAACGATTATCTAAAATAGATAGCATCAATATCAATTGATTAATCATCAGTCTTTATTTTGTAGATCAGGCTCTTGTATCAGTTTCTGATGGTCTTTCAACATTCAATAGCAATTGTAGAAGATGAAGAAGACATCCTAACTCTATTTATTTACAGAAATAATACGCGAAAATGGCTATCCTGTAATAGGGTTTGCTAATCCTAATTCTTTTGTTGAATATATAAGAATTCATAGAGATGAGATTGATTTAATTCTCATTGATTATAAACTGCCTCAAATGACAGGTTGTGAATTAGCCGAAAAGATAGTTGAAATAGATCCTAGAATTAAGATGATTTTGATAACAGCTTACGATGATATTGTAAATAATACCCTAAATCTGGAACCTATTCGTAAACCAATAAAGATAATTGAAATCGTACAAATAATCAATCGTTATATGCGACAGAGATTTACTTGAAGACTATATGGGTATTTACATAAATAACTTTTAAAAGCTTAAATGCATAATTATATTCATTTATAAAATTTAGACATAATTTTTCTATATTGTGATTAATATCTAACAAATGATTCTATTATCCATTTATTTAGTAGTAGGTGGACTAATTTCTCTTACTTCTACATCATAAATATCAAACTTGAAATCATTTGCTTTGATAATTATCATTGGAGAGCCCCATGTAATTGCTTGGCCATCTGTTTCTGCACCACATACTTTCATGTTATCTCCCCAGTTACCTCTATCAGTTTTTTGATGTAATTTAACATATGGTCCTTTACCTTCATTATACATATCTACCCAACTTTCCATTTTCACTGCAGTACTGTTAATATTGTATACCATTGTTTTGAATCCAATTATTTTATTATAGAGATTTCCCAAGTTCACATTAGGATTATATTCTTCTCTGTCATAATCAATGTGAAATTGTTCTTTTTTCATCCTTAACTGTCCTTCATTTGATATATTGTTATGATAACTGGACCCACCACAATAAAATGGTGGATTAGACTTTTTATCATAAATCTCACTATGCGATAAAGACCTAGTTACGAGAGAAAGAGCATGCTCCTCACCCTTTGAGCGCGCGGAATCAAGTAGTTTAAAAATTAAGGTAACTTCTA
>DAIPKY010000176.1:0-3273 GCA_036769505.1 Nitrososphaeraceae archaeon | reverse complement strand
CCTCAGAATTCATTGTATTTTTTCCTGCGAGGTTTTTGTCTGATGTATTCTCCTCCTTCTTTTCCTCCTCAGAATTCATTGTATTTTTTTCTGAGATGCTTTTGTCTGAGGCATAATAATCTTCTTCATTGAATTCAAATACCTCAGCATAGATAATAGATATAAAACTAGTAGCAATTAAACAGGAAATTAGCAAACTAAAGGATATTAATGATGTTTTCAAATTTGTGTTCACAATTTAATCGAGTGTAAATCTAATATTAAGATTTCATAAAAAATTATTTCAATTTCTGTAGTACAACGCTAGAACAAAATCAATTGTAATTTAGAATTTAATTTATACAAATATAGTGTCTCGATTGCTATACTCGGACTTAAGTTTATCCTTTTTTAAATTTAATAATAGAGTTTTGATATTATTTTAACAAATTAAATTTGATTTCTGTAATATTATATGTTTATGTAGTATTATCCTATTTTTATAGACTAGTTCCAAATCTAATTAAATATTGTTAAATCAAAAGCATAACAAACATCAATATTATATCTTCTTTTTTATTATTAGGATTGCAGAAATTAGTACAGCTATTGGAATTACAATTATAATAATAATACTTATCCATTGTCCAATATTATATGGTTGACCTTGGTTGTTTGGAAATGGGTTTAATAGAGAGGGAGGAGATTGATGAGGAACAAATACACTAAATGATGCTAATAGGATTGAAGTGTTGGTATTCACTCGTAATAAAACTTGATGTGTACCATCATCAGGAAATATGTATTTTACAGAAAAATCTCCGTCAGGAACTGTAATATTTTCAAATTTAAATAGTCTTTGACCATTTGTAACAACTACCCTGGCATCAAAATCTTTTATATGCTCATTATTAGTTAAATTCAGTACACTAAACTTCAATTCTGTAAATGTATCAATAATAGGTTTATCTGGATAATATGCAAAGTGAATTTTGATATTTTTATTTTTAACTATCCATTGTTGAATCTTTTCTTTATCAATATGAGCATAAGATATTATAGATTTTTGAGTTAATACTAAAAGAACTAATAAAAAAACTATGATAATAAGTATATTATATAATTTGAGTATTCAATCATCTTATATATTATCGTTATGATATAACTATATTGAATTAATTCCTATAAATTAAAATTACAATCATAAACTACAAGATTTATTATGATATTAATTTGATAAAAATCAAATTCTTAACAATAAGTTTCCTTTTAGATTCCAATTTTGAATAGCATACTCAAATAAGATATGTAGATAGCATTAACTTTCAATAAATTAATGGTAAAAAGATTGAGAATAAAATAATTCTAATTCTAAATTATGTATAACAAAAATAGTTATTATAACATCAATTGTTATTACTTGTTTCTATATTGTTCATTGTCTTAGCCTCATCAACATCTACAGATACTCTATAAGTGGCCACAAAGGGGTCTCCAAAGGAATGTAGCACTATTCCATCGCCCGTAAATGGGATAGAACCGGAATATGTTGGTATAGATGAGTTATATGGTGGTTGTATTACCGTAAGATCATATGTATTATTATTTATTGGAGTTACTAGTCCAGAACCAAATTTATTAATATCTATCTTTGACTGTTCAATACTATATTTATGTAATACTACTATTTGAACTGGTTTGCTAGATGTATAAGTTAGAATTCCTGTATAACCTAGGACAGTATTAGAATCGCTACTATTATTATTGCTTTTTGGAGGAAGAATTGTTGCAATCTGATTTCCCTCATGTCCAGGCCAAGGATTTGGAATAGATATAATTGTCCCTTGTTGAATTATTTTGTTGTCTTTATTTATATGGTTTTGTATAGCTGAATAATTAGATTTTGATTGTGGTTGTTCTTGAGCAAATATGGTATAGAATGGTAAATTATTATCTACCATAATAAAAGCTATTAAAAAAATTGAAAAGCTTACAATAAAATAACTTAAATTACTATTGCTTTTATTATTTTTTAAATTAACCCATTTCATGTTCAATCTTGAACCAAAAAGTATTTAAAATTACTGGAAGCATTTAGGTCTAGTGAATGTATAGCGTTATAACGGTAAAATTACAAATTCATATCTTATTTTGTTATAGGTTTTTGTGAATAGTTTCCAAATTATCAAGCCAATAGCTTAATTAGTTCAAAGGTAAATATATGATCAAAATTATTAATGATGAAAGTTAATGTATTAAGTAAAATATGATAATTAATTTTATAATAATTAAAATACATTCTGCTATAAATATCACTCTTATCGATTAATTCTAATAGAATTTAAATAGGAATAACCCATGGATATTTAATGATAAAATTGTCAAGAAAACCGTCAGTTACTCCTATTGCGATTGCTTTTATAGTTATAGCTGGTGGATTATTATTATTATTATTATTAGTTTCCTTGAATAAAGATGTAATGGGAATTCCTCCTGATATAGTTGAAGGTGATTATATATTTGGAGATACAATAGGCATTATCAAAGCCGAAAATGGAAAACCATCATGGATAATATTTGGACATTGGAAGACCAATTTATCAAATCAAACTCAACAAGCTACAAACAATAAATCCACTGTTTTTGATGCGTCTTTTGAAATGACCAATACTGATGGAACATCAAAACATACTCATACCCTAACCAATTTTGTTTTAGCAAATACATCCCTTCCTAATAATAATACAGAAGTTTTTAATGGAACTTCAACAATTAGTATGAAAGAAGGACCCATTATGGATATTCCTACAAGCATTCAAATAATAAATAATACTCTTGTCAACATATGGTTAGATCCACTTAAAATAGATCATCACTTTGGATATGATTATCCTCTTGGAAATGGTCCAATATTTGGTATATCTATAAATGATAAAGTGAATAAATAATAGATAATAAAAAAATAACCAAAGGTTTAATCTCAAATAGTTTTGATTTTTTTTCTAATAAGAGGTTATAACCCTAGTATTTCTACTCCATGTCATCTAAAGATTATATTCATGCTATTTCAAAATTAACACTTATCTTATGAGTAACTATTAGAATTAGAATTATTGAATATCAAATCCCTAGAGTGAAATTTATTTATATATATGGTATAAGTTGTGAATTGAAAACAGAGAATGTCATGAGCCAATAGTTACAGAAATATAGTAAAATTAATACATATTTTACAGAAGTTGTAGGATCCTAAGAATAACAGAACTGTTATTATTTTGTATACTTTACTTTTAC
>DAIPKY010000175.1:0-3276 GCA_036769505.1 Nitrososphaeraceae archaeon | reverse complement strand
AATAAATAATAACAATATGGATTTACTTCCTGAAACAAATAAAGAGGATAAAAAAACTATTTTTTGGGATCCTCAATATAATAAATTAGATCCTCATGAACTTGAGGGATTTGATATAATTATTCATCTTGCAGGAGAAAACATATTTGGAAGATGGACAGACATAAAAAAACAAAGAATATTTGATAGCCGTGTTGGAAGTACTAAACTTTTATCGGAATCTTTAACAAAGCTATCACATCCGCCTTCGCTATTAATATGTGCCTCGGCAATTGGATATTATGGAGATAGACCTAATGAGTATTTAGCAGAAGATAGCAACCCTGGAAAAGGATTTCTCTCTGAAGTATGTCAAAAATGGGAAAAGGCTACTAAAGAAGCAACAGAGATAGGAATAAGAGTAGTCAACACACGTTTTGGTGTGGTATTAACTCCAAAAGGAGGTATTTTACAAAAATTACTAAGTCCTTTCAAATTAGGTTTAGGAATAACAATTGGAAATAAAGATCAGTACATCAGTTGGGTGTCAATAGAAGATGTGATAAAAAGTATTTTTTATTCAATAACAAATACTTCCATTAAAGGTCCTATTAACATTGTATCACCAAATCCAGTTACAAATTTAGAATTTTCAGATATACTCAAAAAGATATTTAATCCAAAACTATCAATGTCATTAAGTCAAAATATACCCAAATTGATATTTGGTGAAATGTCAAAGGAAGTACTTTCTACAAATACTTATGTCATTCCCAAAAAATTAGTTTCAACAGACTACAAGTTTTTTAGTTCAGATTTAGAAGATTCACTTAGATTTTTACTTGGAAAAATAGAAACAAAATAATATCAAAATAAGATATTGTATTTAATAACCTAAATTAATATACACACTTTTTATTAGTCAACTTTTTTTAATTGTATAATTTTATCTAATGTATTTTTTTCAAAGAATTTAACAAAACTACCATATTTTATATAGTTATCATTCTTTTAATTATATTAGTTGGCACTATATTATATAAATTATGTCTTTTTTATAAGAAAGTTTATGTTATAATATAATTGTTTTATATGAGAAAGTTAATGTTATAATAATGCCCAAACTCGATCATAGTTCAAAGTATTTGATATTGTATTCCACATTTGCAGGATTTATATCTGCTTGGGCAATATCAGGATTATTAGTTATTGTTGATATTCTATCACAAACACCTATAGGTACTTTCTTTGCAGTAATAGGAACTTCTCTTGGTTTCTATGATCCCGCTGTATCACAATATATTGGATTTGCATTACATATTGCTACAGGTACAGTAGCAGGTAATATTTTTGGTCAAGTTGCATTATTTTGGAACAAATTGTTTCCCTCTAATTTCAAGCGAGGAATAATTTATGGAATAATTGCAGGTGTTTCTCTATGGATAGTATTATTCCTACCCTTAGCCACATTTATAATTCAACCCAAACTAGATGCTTTTGCTGAATCTGCTCCAAACCAATATCTATTTGGAATAGCATCTCACTTTCAAGGACTTTATCCACTTGTAGCTATAGGTTCATTAGGATTTCACATAATATACGGCATTGTATTTGGATTCATAGTATGGAGGATGGTCGAATTAAAAAACGTTGTACAAACCAACAAAGAATAAATAAACTAAGGCTTAAAGAGGAAGTCATATTATAGATATGAATATTCTTATAATAAAGATAGGAAAACAGAGAAGAAAATTCATTTTTACTTATATCTATTACCATGAAAAGAAGAGTCTAAAATATTTAATCAATATTCTTAGAATGGAATTAGACTTGTATGTTATAGTTATTTTAGGTCTAATTAGAAGAATAAATTAGAATATCAAAAAAGATGACAACAACAACTTTTTATTTATATAAATATCAATTGAAATTCTATTTAAAAAATAAACATACGTAGAATATATATATGTACAATAGCAAAAATACAAAACAAAATTTAAGGATATTAGTAACTGGTGCAACAGGATTTATTGGTAGTAGAATTGTCAAGAGACTATTAGCTACTAACGGACATTATAAGGTTAGGTGTATGACAAGAAATCCTGAAATTATTTATGAACTTTTTAATTTAAGTGGAAATATTGTTGAAGTGGTAAAAGCTGATGCTTCTAATTATTTAGAATTAGTAGAAGCTCTAAAAGAAGTGGATGTAGCGTTTTACCTTATACACTCTATGGAAGGCTCAACAAAAAAATGGCAAGAGTTCTCAAAAAGAGACAGAATTGCAGCTGAAAATTTTGCCAAGGCAGCCTCACAAACAAATACAAAAAGGATAATTTACCTTAGCGGTCTTATTGATATGAAACATAAGGATTTATCTGAACATATGCAGAGTAGAAAGGAGGTAGGAGATATATTAAGAACTTCTAAGGCTGAAGTTACAATATTCCGTGCGGCTGTTATTCTAGGTCAAGGAGGTGGTTCTTTTCAAATGTTACAGTACTTGGTAGAGAGGCTTCCTGTAATGGTTTGTCCAAAATGGGTACTGACTAAATCACAACCTATATCTGTAGACGATGTGGTAACTTATTTAATAAAATCAATAGAACTTGAGGATACATCTAATAATGATTTTGATATAGGAGGTCCAGAAATTCTTACCTATCTAGATATGATGAAAAGATATTCAGCTATTCTAAACAAATCATTAAAAATTGTTATTATTCCATTTTTAACACCTCGCCTCTCTTCTTATTGGGTAGATTTGATTACACCTGTAAAGGCATCTCTTGCTAGACCTTTAATTGATAGTTTAAAGCATGAAGCAGTAGTTCATGATAATGAAATCCAAAAGTTAATTCCAATTAAACTAATGAACTTTGAAGAATCTATCAAAACTGCTATGAAGGAACAAGTAAGAAAAGCCAAGATAATAAAAAAACAAAAAACGTCTGATTCTCTTAATAGAAAAATATTAATTTTTTCCCTGATTTCTTTGGGCATAATTGGAGCAACATATTATTTTTTAGATAATAAAAATGATTTATTCACTCCTCTTTGGATAATATTAGCAATTGTATGGTATTTTGGAATTCTATTTGCATTATTTTTTGTCAAAGATGGTGCACGATTAGGCTCCCTGGTAGCCGGTATTATAGGATGGATAACACTAATTTTCTGGGGATTCAATAATGTAGATTTGATATATGATAATTCGATTAATCTGTATTATCCAAATGTTTTAGTTGCTATACGTAATTTTATTGGAGCTATTGTAGCTGGGTTGGTTATAGCTGC
>DAIPKY010000055.1:0-10041 GCA_036769505.1 Nitrososphaeraceae archaeon | reverse complement strand
AAAGAATTTAATAATTATTTTGAACCTTTTGTAGGCAGTGGAGCATTATTTTTTTATATAGTAAGATGTTTTCAACTTAAAAAGGATTGCTATGCTCATCTCTCTGATATTAACCCGGAATTGATAAACGTCTACAAAACCATAAAAGATAATTTACCTGATCTAATTAAAGAATTACAATATAATGAAATGGAATATTATAAGGATCCAAAAAGATTTTATTATAAATTAAGAGAGGAAAATTTTAGATTCAATCATATTCACAAAGCTGCTCGATTTATTACCTTAAATAAGACATGTTATAATGGTTTATACAGAGTAAATAAAAAAGGTTTGTTTAATGTTCCCATTGGAAATTATACAAACCCAAAAATTTGCGATCCCGAAAATCTTACTAAAGTAAATAAAATTATAAAATTAACAAACGTATTTTTTGAAACCTATGATTATCAATATATAACCACAAAAATTAAAGAAAATGATTTTATATATTTTGATCCTCCATATCATCCACTAAATGAAACATCGAATTTTACTAATTACACTCCTCATGGATTTGATTATAATCAACAAAAAAGATTAGCTAATTTTTTTTATGAATTAGACAAAAGAAAATGTAATATCCTATTAAGCAATTCTGATACTACATTTGTTAGAGATTTATATTCTTCATTTAGTGAAAATATTATATCCCTCTCAACTCTTCGGTCGATTAATAGCAATACAGAAAAAAGAAAAAATCATTCTGAAGTGATTATAAAGAACTTTTAAGCAATTAGAGAAGAAGGGAGGTCATTAACTATTATATATATAAGAAATTTTATTTACATTATATGAAAGATAAAAGATTTTTTCACTACCTCGAGGTAATTATATTTTCATATATTATTTTAGCTTTTATAGGTTCCATAGACAATGCTTATGCTTTTTTCCATGATCAAGACGCAGAAAATCCTGATTTTGAGAAATCAAAACATATTATACAGTCACTATTTGATAGGGTAAATAACGCTTCTACCAATTATCAAAATGACATTGCTACATTAAACATACCGCTTCTTAATAATAATAATAATAATAATAATAATATAACAATAGTAAAGAAAAATCAAGATTATATTGACAATCTAAAAGAGATTATCTCATTGGCTAAAAAAACCATAGTACAACAAGAGTATAAATCCATACTCAATGACTATATTGTTTCAATTGAAAGTGAAATGTCAAGTTACAACCATTATAATAAACATCTTTTAACTGGGAATCTTACTGAAAATAAATTATCCATGGATCTTCTTTCAAAGGCATTTAATTATGAAACCAAAGCGATTAACGAATATAAACAACTGGAATTACAATAGATTACTTTTATATCTTTTAAAATATAGAGCACATAGAGCATTACCAATTTTCACAATATCTCTTTAACTTATTGATTTTTATATCTATACATGATTTACAATAATATGAATTGTCCTTGTTGTGGAGGAAAAATGAAAGCAAATCATGGAGATAAATTAACAGTTTTTAAATGTAATAGTTGTGGTTTAACTAATACTGAACTCAAGCATAATATAAAATGAAAAGAAATATTTTAATTAGCAATTGTTACTATTAAGGTATAATATATCCTAATCAAATCTTAGCATTAAAATGATCATGAGAAAATAAGAAGATAGAGCTTCTATTTATATTGTTGATCCTAATGGATTAATTGATAAAAAAAAATTTTCTTCTCTCATAAATGAATGAAAATGCTGTAAATATCAAAATTATTAAGTTATTTAAAGATTATTTAGAATCATTAATGTAGGCTTTTGTAACAAATACTCTTTTTGAACTCTTCTTTCTCGATTTAAAACAAGATAATTGTTATATAAATCAAGATATTGTGTATGTAACGCAAAGTATTCTATAATAAGTAAAGATTTAATGACATAATTGAACGATTGTATTTATTTTTTTATAATAAATCTCAAAAGTAAATAAAATAAAATAATACCTACTAATACTATTAAATATATATTAAATGTAAAAAAAATATTTTCTTTTATAAGGGGTTTCTTTTTTATTATAGTAGTTTGGTAATTTTCAAAGAGATTTTCCACACTTTCATTTGAATTTCTTGGAGGTTTATTGAAATTAAAAGCCGATAAAATATTGTTAGATAAAGAATCTCTAAAATCGATTGATTTTAGATTAAAATTATACTCTATGAATTTTATAATTGACAGTGTGTCATAAAATGTAGAATCTACTATACCCTCATGAGAATACGGAGAAATGAAGAGTGTCGGTACTCTAAAACCGTGTTCGAATTCAGAATTTTGCGGCGGGGACACATGGTCATACCAACCACCAGAGCCGCTATAAGTTAAGATAAAAAGACTATTATTCCAGTATTTACTTTGCATCAAAGAAATAATTAATGAGACAACTGATTCTTGGCCTTTTAAAATATCTTTTGGACTACTTTCTTGACTATCAGGTAAAATAATATACGATACGGAGGGTAAATTATGCTTTAAATCATGGAAATAGTTACTCAGATCTTGTATTCTTCCATTAAGTGTAGCATTATCCACAAATCTCGGAATTCCCAGTATGGGATTTAAAGTAAGATAACGCTTTGACGATTCATTCTCATTGGTATAATTTAGACTGAAATCATAATTTTCTACATAAATTTTCCATGGGATCCTTTTTTCTTCTAATAAATCTAATACTGTCGAATTAATAGATAGACCTGTTGAAGGTACATATTTTTTAAAATTTCCTTCTTCTGAAGTAAATAAATGTAAATTATTTGTTAGGTCAGTCTGTCTAGTGGCACTAAAAAAGTTATCTGCTAAAACAAAGTTTGAAGCCAGATACCAATATGGACCAATTTCACTATTGTTATAATATCCCATTACAATAGTATGATTGTCTTTCTTTGCAATATCATTTTGTTTAATCTTGTTATCATTTTGGGCAAAAATAAAGCCATCCATAAAACCATAATTGTAAGATTTCTCATAAACTACTGGCCCGTATTTTAAATTAGGTGTCTTGGTATTTTTTAAATGAAAAGGTTCTATCAGACCTTCAGTAATATTGGGTATTGTTTTTAAATCAAAATAATTAGTCCCATTGAAATTCAGAGGAAAATTTGTATTTAGGTATTTAATATTAGTAGTACTTATTCGAACGTCTACAATTGATCCTGGGGGAATATATTTAGTTGTAAAAAATGAAGAAATTTCATTTTCATTCAATGATCGGTTCCAAAGTAAAACGTTGTCTATACTACCTACATAAAAATTATTTTGTTTTAGAAAATTTGCCCCTAACCTAATAAAGGGCAAGTTATTGTCATCTGGAATATCCCCTTGAGTATTTTTCTCTGCTTGTAATTTTTTATCTACAAACAATTTTAATACTGATTTGTTATAGGTTAATAAAACATGATGCCAATTATTATCTAAATACTTATTTTCTGATACTACAAAAAAATCTTTTCCGTTCTTTGATTCGAAACCAGCAGTGAGATGTTCTTTTTCATTAAGCCATATACCAAAGTTTAAATTATTTCCAGGAGTCTCTTTTCCAATTCCTCCTTTGTTTATAAGAAAACTTTCTTTTCCCGCATTAGAATTATTACTCTTAAAACTCAATGATATTGTAAAATTTTGAAATGATGGTGAGAATTGAAATGGATTTATTGGAATACTTACATTTTTTGGAAAACCATTACTTTCTTCATAGCTTCCAAAATAATTATCAAAACTTCTACGTCCTTGAGAAATAACGATCACATGATCAATAGGTGTTTTATTCTTTTGAGATAAACCGATATTATCATAAGAATAGGCTGTGATAATAACAAAAACAATACTACTAAGGGAGAAAGAGAAAAAAACCAAAAGTATGAAATAGAGGGATTTGAAGAGCATTTTACATCAAGGTTAAGATCATAAACTAATAATTGTCTTTTATAAAATCCAGATAAAAATCATATCATTAGTTAAACTCATATACTATTATGGCCGGACTTGAATACACTTTATTATTTTCTAAATTACTATAATTTTGGTAATTGACATAGACTGTAACTCCATCATACTTTTTAACGTAATCTTCTAGTTCTATTGCTTTATTTTGTAGGAATTTTCCATTATCAATTTGAATTTTTTCATAAACAATATAGTTTATTTTATTAGCCAAGATCGCAATATCGATATTTTCAAGTTTTTGATATGAAGGATTATTGTTTGATTGAATTGCTATCGAATCTCTATGAGAATAAAATTTTATTATATTTGACATGTGAGTATACAGAGTAAGAATTGTAGCATTCTCTGGCGTATTTTCTTTAATCCACATCGCCGCATCTTTCATATGAAATAGGGATTCGGAACCGAGAACAGGATTATGAGAAATAGACAAGAAATATGCGTTAATGTTTTGGTTATTTGAAAGTAATGCCAGTGGAATTATACTAATTAACAAAATCTCCTTCCTAGGGATCCTCTTAATCCAATCTTTTGCAAGGAAAGAAATACTAAAGATAACAAGAAATGGCGTAATCGAAAAAAGAAAATGATATCCTTTAATTGACAAAATTTGATAGAAAAGTAGGGGAATAGCAATCCAGAGAAAAGGAAGTACTATATTCAAAAAATTCCAATTTCTTCTGCTAAATATGATATATAGATATGCAATGATTAGTAACGAAGTTAAAATATAGCCTAAAACATCAGTAGAGATAGTAAGAAAATAATAAAGGCTATCGTGATTTGCTGGTCTAGAACTTTGCCAATCAATATATTCTAATAATGATTCACGTGCTTCTTCTAAAGTAATAAAAGAAATCCAATAGGGGGACGTTATAAAAATAAAAGATAAAGTAACAATGAGAATATTTGTAAAATTTATTTTCTTATTTATAATTATTAAACTTATAATAGAAATAGCAAAAGAGATTATTCCAACCTCCTTTGAAATAAAGCTAAGACCTGAAGTGATTCCTATTCCATAAAGAAGTAAGATAGTATTTTGCCGATAATATAGTAGAATTAGTAAAAGATCAAGAACAAAGAAAAATGCCATTGAAACATCAACAAGTGCCTGTTGGGAGATTGCTATATGATATGGAAGTAAAATTAGAATAATAGAAGAGATAATCGCCGTTTGTTGGTTGTATAGAAATTTAGCAATAAAATAAGATATAATAACAATACCACTACTCAATAACACAGGAACGATCCTAGCAGTAAATTCGTTTATACCAAAAAAATAAAAAGAGATAGAAATCATAAATTGCAATAATAAGGGATGAGCTCTAAAGATTGAAAATTGTTCTTGATATTCACTATGATTGGCAAGTGATGCTGCCTGTCCAGCATATATTGCTTCATCATTATTGAAAGCTAACTTACCCAAGTCATAAGCTCTTATGGTAAATGCAATAACAAAAATTAAGATGATAATAAATATTTCTTGTTTGGAAATAGTATAATTAATACTCTTAGTTAAAAAATATTTAAAATTCAATAGATATGTTACTTAGAGCTGCAAAAATCATTTATATTTTTTTATCACTATAGAAAAATTATAATAGAAAAAATTTTAAGGAACAGGTAATGGTCTTGGAAATGGTGGCTGTTCCCCTGTTAATGTCACGCTGAACCATTTTGTTAAAGGTCCAGGGTTGATACACGTTAATTTTGATGTTAGCTCATTCGGTCCTACTTCTATCTCATGATATTCTTTTGTATAATTAAATGTCCATGTCGAGTAATCACTCGAGCCTCCTGGTCCTGTAGGTTTAACTATTTGAGATGGCTTTTCATTATTCCAATCCACTTCTACTACACAATCTCTTGAGGCAGTATCACTAGATGTACCATTGATACTAAGTTCTCCAGCAGGAACTTTATCAGCATTTTTATGAGATGTAATTTTTACATACATTTTAGGAGTAAATTTAGCATCAGAAACAGATTTTGCTCCATCAGATTTTTGAGCATTCATTGCAGGTCCTTTCAATTGTGAATCTTCCTGTTGAGGATACGCTTTTTCTATAGTTAATCCTACTACAGAAATTGTTGCTAATATTAAAATTGTAAATAGGTATTTTTCATGATTTCTCAATAAAAAATGAACAGAATATGGTTTCATTAACCTTGAAAATAAGAATGTTTATTTAATAACTAGTGTAAAAATGGATAGAGCAGCTACTAAATATATATTCGCTTTTTGAAAATCTTGTTTTTATAGCAATATTTTTCCATCATAATAAAGTAAAAAACCCATCACTAGCAAAGACACACCGAGAAGAATTACAATAAACCCCTTACTCGTCCAAGACGGATTGTTATACATAAAGGAACGTTTAGGTCCTACTAAGGCTTTGCTTTGATAGTAAAATATAATTCCAAGAATGAGGATAATCACTCCTAATAGGATCAATGATAATATCATAAGCTGTTTCTAGCTAACTAAGAAGAAATAGAATAATAATTCTTTTACCTTTATAAGGCTATTTCAATAAATATATGTGAATTAGAGTTGTCATTTCTAGAATTCTATACAAGATAAATAAAGAAAGGAGTTATAACTTATTTTTAGTTCACCATAGATTTAAAATATTTCTACTTTATTGCATTATTGGAAAATCGGTGAATAGGCTCAATAAAATACGAATAAGGGGCTTTTTTTATAAGATTTTCATTAAGCGCACTCACTCTTTCGATACGCTAGGACAATGGTGATGAGTTTTTAAAATATAGTTGCTAGGTTTATCAAATTTGCAATATCATCTTATTTAAAAAGACTATTATATATAATTTGTAAGAAAAGACATAGGTTAATTTAGACAGAATGTTATGCTGATTAAAAGAGATAAAATTTACTATATTAACAATTGGCGTGTTTTACTATTTGAGAGCTTTAAGTCTTAATTTGTATTGCCATCTGGGAACAATCTTTGATGTTCTTCTAGCATACATCTGTTATACACAAAATCGATTCCATTCGTTTTTGCCATTTCTTTTGCATGTTGATTAAAAATACCTTTTTGTAACCAGATTACCTTTATTCCTTTTTTCTTTAATAAATCCTCTACTACTGGTACAATATCTTCTGATTTTCGAAATATGTCTACTATATCAACGTCTTCTTTGATTTCTGAAACACTTTTGTAGGATTTTCTTTCCAAAATTGCTTCCGTTGTTGGATTTACTGGTATTATATTATAACCATTCTTAATTAGATAGTTAGGTACTAAGTGAGCAGGTTTTTCTTCATTTTTGGACATACCAACTACTGCGATATTTTTCAAATTATAGAATTCTTTTATTTCTTCGTCTGTGTGACGATCTGTATCCATTATTTCAAATTATATCTTAAAGTATTTATTGATTATTAAAGTAATGAGATAGTGTTATCCCTAATTATAAATAAAATTTGGAAACATATAAGTAATTTGAATGTTCGAATTGTTTTATTTATTTTAATTCATCTTCAGATAATGGAAGAGAAAATCCACCCTCTTCTAAAGGAATATCAGCCATTGAAATTGCATCTAACAGATTAGAATCTAACTCTATAGATTTAACCTTATTTCTTAATAAATTAATTAGATCATATGTAGTAAGTATTCCAATGATATCATTATTGTCATGAATTGCCAAATGTTTTATTTTTTTTTCTACCATTAGTTTTGTTGCATCATTTATAGTGGAATTTTTACTAATTGTTATTAAAGGAGATGACATTACTTTAGCTGCAGTTAATGTAGTTGCAAGGAGGTTTTTAGCACATACTTCTTTTATCAGGTCCTTCTCTGTAACTATTCCTATAATTTTATCATTATTATCTATTATGACTACCGAACTAATCCTGCGTTTTACCATGGTTTTTGATATTTCAAGCACAGAGATTTCATAATTTACCTTTATTACATTCTTACTCATAATTTCATGAATATAAGTTGAGTTAGAGTCATCCGAACTATGCATTAATATAAATTCAGATGGTTATTAATTAAATTTTATATAATTTAAAATACATAGTAATGATATGAAAAAAAAAGGTTAATGCTATGAATTCATCATGAGCTTTATTATAATGTAATTCTATGATATAATGTGGGAAGATGGGATAATGGTTCTGGCCGAAAGTCACCTTTACGACTAAATAAGAAAAAAATAAAATATATTATGTATGGTGGTTTTGTAATTGTTGCTATTGTTGTTTTATCAGTTTTTATACCTCGAGCAGGATTGACCGTGGAGATTTTTGAAAGAAGCGATGCGATGCATTCAGTCAAAACAATAAGTATTAAGGTGAATAATAATAGTTTACAAGAAATTAAAAATGTGATGGTGCAATTTGGTGAAAATGGTAAACTGCATTCGTTTGGAAATATTGGTCCATTCAGTGCAATAGCTATAACGCCAGACCCTGATGAATTAAATTTTGATAGAGTAATTGTATCTGCGAATGCTGGAAATATAAAGACTATAAAATTCAGGTAATTAGGTATTGTAGATCAAGTCGAAAGTAATGAGCGCAGTAATAGAATTATATTACTTTTCCGTTCCCGTAGTCTTCGTAGAGAATAAGGGAGCCAATTGTCACCATATGGTACGTATTCACAAACATTAAATCCTTTTTTTAATAAATTGACTTTTAGTTTTTCACGAATTCCCTTTAGAAATTGAAATTGTAAATGTTCTTTTTTAAAGTCATGTAAATAAAATAGATCTAGAGATTTTTGAATTAAATTAGCATCATGAGTTGCAATTGCAAAAATTTGGTTTTCCCTCAGATTATCTCTTTGCAAAAATAAAAGGTTCATCATTTCGACATAATTATTATCTACTTCAACTTTCTTTCTGAATGCATATTTCTCTTTTTCCTGATAAGCACCCTTCACTATGCGTATATTGGGTTTATATGCCAATAATTTTACCAAATCAGAATAACTTCTTTTTAAATATGATTGGAGTACAATACCCATTTCATTATTTTCTTCTCTTACCTTTTGATAAATTGTCAAAGTGGCTTCAATGTTCTTGAAAGATTCCATATCTATCCAAATAAAAATATTATTTTTTTTTGCAATAAAAGTTATTTCTAATAAGTTGTCAAGACAGAAATTCATATCCAAAGATAGCCCGATTTGTGTAGGTTTTATCGAGATTGATCCTTCCATACCACTTTCTTTCATTTTTTTTATGAGGTTTTTATATTCTATTACTGTTTTTTTTATACGATCTTGATTTTTTAACTCTTCTCCAAGATAATTGATAATACAGCATAAACCTTTTTCATTTGCATTTAAAGCATAACTTAAGGCATCCTCTATGTTATATCCAGCAATCCATTTTTTAGATAACCTAAAAAGAAGTTTTTCTAATAGAGAAGGTTTCTTCTGAGAAGACTGAGGAAATTTATTGGGGACATGGTCGTCATTAATAAAATAATTCATGGTATGTCTTTCATTTCTTTATATTAAAGGTATTTTGACATACAAATGTTATAGTATCAAGTCTGAAATGAATTGACTAATTATACTTGTATTGCGATTTCAAAATTTGCTAGCGAAATGGGGACATTCTTTTATATTCATTTGTTCTATATCTAATAGAATAATAATGGGTACTCAGATGACTAGTGCAAGAAGAGGAATTCCTACTGAGGAAATGATCCAAGTTGCAAAAGATGAAGATATTGATATAAATTATATAATTCAAAAAGTAGCAAATGGTTCTATAATTATTCCCAGAAATAATATACGAAAACAAAAAATAAAAGTTGTTGGTATTGGAAAGGGACTAAAAACCAAAGTTAATGTTAATATCGGAACCTCAACCCTATATCAGAACTTAGATGAAGAAGTCTCAAAGGCCAAAGTTGCAGTGAAATATGGTGGAGATACTATAATGGACCTCTCTGATGGTGGAAATTTAGATTTGATCCGAGAAACGCTTTTAGAGGCTGCACCAATTACTTTTGGTACTGTTCCTATTTATCAAGCCTATGCTTACGGTG
>DAIPKY010000174.1:1326-3280 GCA_036769505.1 Nitrososphaeraceae archaeon | reverse complement strand
ATTCATCTTATTTTCTAGGTTTAGATAAACGAACGAAAATAGAATTAGAACTCGCCGAGAAAAATTATCCTCTGAATATTACTTTATCTATGGACCATTCTGATAATGCCGCAAGACTAGTTTATGATATTTATTATGCTGACGATGATATTGTGGAAGACAGTGATTTTATTAAAAGATATAACAAAGAAGTTTCCTCTTCTAATTCAACAACCTATGCACTAGTCGTTGCTGATCTTTTAGATGAAGTATTAAGAGGATATGCAGACGCATTAGTAATAGATACAGATCTTACAAATATGTCTAATTTAGTTCTCTTAGATGAATTGCAAAATCTAACAAAACAATCTAATTCTAATTCTACAAATTTCTCTTCAAATAATTCGGATAATATTGAGGGAACAAAGTCTGAACAATCTAAACTTTTCTCAACAAATAATTCAATATTTAATTATGCGGATTATGAAACAGCAAAGGCACTATTAGTTGAAATTAAAGATATATTTGAAAACCAATTAAAATCACCCTCTGATAATGCTATCAATAGTCAATCTGTAAATGTTATTTCAAAACTAGAAAAGGATCTTGAGAAACTATCTAATTTGATTAATAATAATAATAATAATGGCTCGCCAGCAGAGGTGATGAAATTGGTTCATTTACAAATACATCCATCTTTGCAAACAGCATTTGGATTACAAACAAAAATGAATATGGATGGACAGATGAATATGGATGGATGACAGAAATTCAATAATTAAAAAATATTTGTCATTTTATTACTTTATATATATATAAATTTTTTTTGTTTCCTTACGAAATAATTTTATTCAATTAAGTAATTCTATAAGCAAAAATAAATAAAAAAAGTTTTTTCTTGAGCAATTAGTCGATATTTGACTTCATATTAAGGAAGATTTATCTTTAGACAAATTTTACCATACTAGTTACTATTGATAAGGAAATCATGGATAGTTTTTTTATTTGCTATTATTTTATCATGTGAATCAATTCTAATTGAATACCTTACACTATTATTAGGAATTTCTCCCTTAGCTATATCTGCCTTTAGTATTGCTATTTCCGGAGTTCTATTGTTATTAATCTTAAATTTTGTAAATAAAAGACAAAAATCTATAGTTTTTTCATCAATTAAAGATTTTATTCCTGCATCTATTTTTCTCTCTGCGGGTGTATTTACATGGTATGATGCAGTGAGCAGAGTTGGTGCATCAAAAGAAAGCCTATTGGCTGGGCCAATTGAAATTATCACGGTCCTCTTCTTGGCAAGAATATTCCTTCATGAAAAATTAAATAAAAAACAGTTATCAGGAATCTGTATAGCACTAGTAGGATTTATAGTTGTTCTATTAAGTGATCAGAATACGAATGATAATAATAATAATAATAATAATGGAATCATGAATATTACCATAATTGCTGTTAAATCATTAAATTTTTCGGTTTCATTTGGTGACATAGAGGCAATCATTTCTGCAATATCTTTTGCATTAGCAGTATTTTTTTTAGCTAGATTATCAATAAAATATTCTCCGTTAGAAATTTCAGGAATGTGTTTGCTATTATCAGGATTTATTTTAATTATTGTAATGCTTATCTTTACACCAGAAGTTTCTGTAAGTTTGTTTCTGTCATATTGGTATATATTTATAATATTTTCTCTGTTACCATTGATTGGTACTATATGTTATGTAGAAGGAATAAAAAGAATAGGAGCTTCCTTAACATCTACAATAGCATCATCAAGAATTCTGTTAACACTACTTATTCAACTAATATTAACACATATTGGAATCAGAAATACTCTCCCTGACAATGTATTTTTAGCATTAATAGGAGGAATGCTAGGTATGACCGGAATAATTATCATACATACGCATTTGTATTTTTCAAAACATACAAGTTAATTTTTATTTATTCTTATTATTATTAT
>DAIPKY010000174.1:0-1226 GCA_036769505.1 Nitrososphaeraceae archaeon | reverse complement strand
ATTATTATTATATAACATGTATTGTCAATAGATCACCTTGCAAATTTTTATTATATTTATAACATAAGTTTTTATGGATTTGTTGTTGCTCTTGTTGTTATTTTATAAGAGGGAAATAATGTTAGTAATAGTTGTACACAGTTAATTGTTTTGAACAAAGTAAACAAGATAGAAAAATTTTATGATCTTTATCATAAGTTATATTTAGACATATGGGCAATTATGATAATCTTGCTATTCATATACGACATTATGATGATTCCATAAAGTCACACGAGGAATCATTATAAGGTTAAAGAAATTGTTTTTGATATATCAAAAATTGGACTAATCTTTGTTCCTTTGAAGATTTTAATGATCTTTTAAAATTAAGTGGATTTGGAGCTATTAATCAATAGAATATATAAGCTCTAATATTAAAGAATCACACATCAAAAAAATGCATCATCAACTATCCGATTTAAATGAAACTGTTACAGATCCTTTATTAAATAAAGAAATATTGCAAAAAAAAAGGAATTTATTAGAATTATTCTGTTTAAACAGGAAAATTTTACAATATGGAATAGCTAGTACAATTAAACTATGATATTAATATTATTATTTTGTTATCATATTATCGATGTGATATTGCACAATTGAATTAATCTTATTTAAATTTTCTGTTCTAATTAAGTAGAACCTATCAAAAGGAAAATACATTTATAAGAATCTTTTAGTAAAAATGAATCTAACTCTTTCTCTTTTTATGTATCCAAATAATTCTAGAAAATTTTTTAGCTAAAAATTATATAAAGATAACCATATACTTTATATCCTTTAAAAAAAATAATATAATATACTGAAAGCTTGTAGTTTATGTGGTAAAGTTATAAAAAAAGATACGTTTCTTACTTATAGTAAGGTGATTAATAATACACATTATGAATTTACTTTTGAGACTAAAGACTGTTTTCTTTTGTTTAAGAGACTGTCCACTGTTTATGGCGAAGGTTTTGAACTGGACGCTCTATGTTCTTTAGAGCTTTTATCCATTAATTAAATAATTTTGGGCCAAATTTTTGCGAATACTTTAAAACAGAGAAAATATTATTACTAAATATCTCAAATATTGAATAACCAAAATGAAAATACTCCTACATATCCAAAAAATAAAGGCGAAGAAGCAGAAGTTATGTTAAAATGCTCTTTATGTGGGAAAAAATTATTTGCTAATGAATCCAGTG
>DAIPKY010000054.1:2726-10063 GCA_036769505.1 Nitrososphaeraceae archaeon | reverse complement strand
TTGTACATTTTCTTTTCTATCTACTATTTTATCTGCCATTAAATAATCCCTTCTCAAAAAGGCTTCAACTGAATCGTTTAGGTCTTGCAAAGACAAATCACTCATTTTTTTAATATTATCCAAAATATCATCAGGAATCTTTTCTTTAATTGAAAGAGATTTTTCTGCAAATTTGGAAGCATGATCTGCAATTCTTTCGATACTTTTGACTGCTAGTCTATAACTTAAACAATCAGAAGTTTTTTTTAATCCAACGTCATTTAATATCCTTTCATTTTTTGTTGCAATGACCAGATTTCTTAATATATAAAGACTAAATCTATCAACTTCATCATCAGATCTTATAATAGCATTAGCTAATTCAGAATTTAATTCAGATAATGCTATCATTGCATCTCTATGCATTGAAGTGGCAAGGAGAAACATCCTTCTAACAGCAGTATTCACTGAAAGTTCGGGAAGTGTAATCAATACTTGAATTGTTATCAAATCAGAAGAATCAGCAATTATTTCTGTACCAACAAGATTCCTACGAACGACTTCTCTTGCACCTTCACGTTGTACCGGGTTAATTCTTCCCAATTTCGATTTAAGATTTATTATATTATATCCAGCAAGATACATTGAAACTATTTTTCGTTTAAGGGAATTAGCACCTTCTTCTCTTAATACTTGTACCGTTGCTTCATCAACTGATTCAATAGAGGATCTTGTAATGTCGGATATTATAGATAAAGTATTATTTGGCTCACGAATAATAGTCACAGGATCGCCAGCCTTTAAATTTAATTCGTTTACCCATTTTTTAGGTAAGGATAATACGAATGTTGATTTACCTGTAAACTGTATTTTCCTTACTTCATTGCCATCCATATATGTAGCCAACTATGTAACAAGTAGTAGTAATAATACATGTATAGTTTATGATTATTTAGAATATAGGTATATAGGTTTCTATATACTCTATATAGTAAACTAAAGGTATCTTATCAAAAATATGATTCACCTAGGTATCTTTAGAAGTAGCCATATTTTGTCTACGTGCTAGCACTCTTAAACCAACATTTAATCCTAAAATAAGGAGAATCAAAATCATAGCAGCACCCCATCCATGAGCATGAGCCGATTCATAAGGTAGAGATGCCAACCTCCATATTCTTAATGGAAGCGCATCCACAGGTCCAGTAAATGATGAAAAGTACAAACTTGTTCCTAGGATAGTCATAATTAATGGAGCAGTTTCTCCCGCAATTCTTGCTATCGATAATACTATTCCAGTTAGAACTCCGCTCGTTGCTGTCTTTAGTACGATAAATATAGTAATTTTCCATTTGGGCACTCCCAGTGAGTGAGCGGCCTCTCTAATAGAATCTGGCACCATTTTAAGGCTTTCTTCAGTTATTCGAGTAACAAGTGGAATCATTATTAAAGATAATGAAAAGGCTCCTGCTAAAACAGAAAAAGAACCGATAGAACTAACTATTATTACATAACTTACAATACCAACTATAATTGAAGGTAAGCCTGTTAAAACATCAGCAAAAAAGCGTACAGCAAATGCAAATTTATTTTTGCTTTTTGCATATTCAGATAGATAAATTCCAGCAAAAACCCCTACAGGTACAGCAATAATAGATGCTGAACTTACTACGATTAAAGTCCCTTGGATAGCTGGACCTATACCTCCTTTACCAGACCCAATTGAACCAGGTTTTTGAGTAAGAAATTCAAAACTAATAGCAGAAGAACCATTTTTAAAAACCTCGAAAAGAATACTTCCAAGAGGAATTATAGCAAGAATAATACAACATATACACAAAATTGTTACTAACTTATTGACATATATTTTTTTATTAGATGTTTTTGACATCATTTCATGAACGTTATTTCGTCTTTTGATATAATGATTATTTTCCTTCTTGATTTTAGATGACATGTGTATTATATTCGCCCTCCAGGATTGGAAGTCTTTACCATCTTGTAGACTAAAAGTCGAGCGACTACATTTATTACCATTGTAAGCAAAAGTAGAACAGCACCAAGACCAATAAGTGCTGAAAGATGTAATTCGGATGCAGCTTCATTAAATTCATTTGCTATTAAACTAGATAAGGTTTGACTTTGTGAGAAAAGAGAAGTTGGAATAGCATTTAATCCTGTTGCATTACCTATTATTAAAGTGACTAACATTGTTTCACCTATAGCTCTTCCCAATCCAATTATACTAGCACCTAAGATCCCAGATTTAGCATAAGGCAATACAGCAATTTTAATAGCCTCCCATCGAGTTGCACCCAAACTATATGCAGCTTCTCTTTGAGAATTAGGTACAACAAGTAATAATTCTCTAGTAATAGAAGAAATTATTGGAATTATCATTATAGCAAGAATTATACCAGCTGTAAATACATCTAATCCAAAAGGCGTTTTAGCAAAAAATGGTAAAGATTCACCAAATAAATTATGTAAAGGTTTTTCTACAAAATCCATGATCCAAAATCTAAAAACAAACAATGCCCAGAAACCATATATTATACTTGGAACTGCGGCTAAAAGTTCAATAATAAATGATAAAGAAGTTTTTAATTTTGTACCTGCTATTTCCGATAGAAATATAGCTATACCTAAACTAATAGGAACACCAATTGCCATCGCAATACCTGAGCAAACCAAAGTTCCTATAATATATGGCAAAGCTCCAAATGATTCTCTACCAGGTACTGCGTTCCAATCAGTATTAGTTAAAAAGTTTAATCCCTCATTTTGAAAGATTTCCTTTGATCCCTCTCCAACTGCAAAAAGTATTAGGGCTACCATAAGTAGAGTATAAGCTGCGGCTCCAACTAGTATCCATTTGAAAATAGGGTCAAATTTAGATAATTTTGTTAAGGGGATAAGAGAAGGATTGTCATTACGCCTTGTCAAATTCGTGTTGAATGTTACGCCTCGCTAATAACTATGATATGCTGATATTTTTTTAACTATCATATAGTTTTAATATAGATCCATATAGTCTATAGTTCAGGATTTTTTAAAACGTCTATTCGTAGAATATTGAGAAGTTTGTATTATCTATTTTCTGTTGTTGAAAGGAACGGTTTGAAATAAGGTTTTGGTTTTCCATGTCATTCATCTTTTTATAATAATTAACTTGTTATAACAAAACAAATTGTTCCTTTATTTATTGTAAATTTTACAACAAAATCCGACCCTAGCTAGAATGTGATACGTGAAGTTTACAAATTTAGACGACTATCTCTATGTATGCAAAATGAATGTAACATATTCATGTGTATAGCTTTATACAATTCTTTATTTCTATGTATAATGATCAGATAACTAGAATAATTATTTATTGTCCAGTTAAAAAGGAAATAGATTTATCTTAATTAAGACAGAGCCTATATTTATATAAAAAGAAAATAAAAAATGTTAATTTTGAATTTATTAATATCATATCCAATAGTAGAGAACGGCCTAGAAATTAATAAAAATATCCCAATTATTGAAAGCTTTAACGAATAAATTAAAGAGAACAGAAAAAATAAAAAAATGGAAATAGATGAATCTTTGATAAATTTAATTAATAAAAAAATAACTGGGTTTAAGCTTTTAGGTATAGGTTCTAGTTTACGAAAAAATTCTTCAAGTAATAAAACATTAAAAATAGTTTTAGATAAATCACAAAGATATGGAGCAAACACAAGCATAATAGAATTGAGTAAAATTAATTTCCCTATTTTTAATCCTAATAAACCAAAAGAAGTTTCTGAAGACATTGAAAAAATAAATGATCAGGTAATAAATGCTGACGCATTTATTCTAGCTACGCCTGACTATCATGGTTCAATGTCGGGAGGTATGAAAAACTTTTTAGATTATTACTGGTACGAATTTTCAGGAAAAATATTTGGATATATTGTATCTTCTCATGAAAAAGGATTGACTGTTATGGATCATATGAGAACTACTATACGTCAATGTTATGGCTGGAGTTTGCCTTATGGTCTATCAATAAATACCGAATATGATCTTGATGAACATTCTAATATTAATAATCCTAAATTGCTTCTACGTATTGAAAATATGTCTAGAGATATAGTTATATATGGCAAATTATTAAGAATGCAATTTATTCATGATACAAATAATAAAGAGCCAACTACATTCGCTTTTCAATTTAAAAAATAATATTTAATTGATAATATATTAAAATAGTTCCTAATAATTTTTGTCTGGCTTAAATTATAATATTTTCCATAGAAAGTGAAGGAGAGAGTCTAAAAATTACTTTCTATAGAAGTGATATATGGTATTTGCTAGGTGTTATTTAGAACTATAAGTTTATCTATTTTTCCAATAGACATTATATTTATCTATATGGATATCAATTTTTTAAATTGATTGATTTTAAAATCAATTAATTAATTATTAGTTTAAAATATTGTTTATAATTATTAAATAGTATATGATAGGAAACTATACAGTTGAAAAATTATTGTAAAGATATTTGTAAAAATTACAAAGCAATTAAAGAGAAAAATTCATTCAGTTATTATTCAAATGGATTTAAAAGATGTAATGAATGTGAAATTTTTATAGATTGGAATAGTTATAAATGTCCATGTTGTAATAATATTCTAAGAATCAAACCTCACAATACAACTTGCAAAACAAGAATATTGAAAGAGTATGTTTACATATGAGTGGATATTAGATAATGACTTTATAATCTTATTGTTATAAAAAATTATTTTTAATAATTATTGTTAATGTGATAAACATGAAATGATTTTAATCGTTATACCAATATCGATAATGATAAATAAAATCTTTCCTTGCTAAATTTATGGGAAGGTGAAAAATTACTGGCAATAGAATGGGATTATTTGTTTGTAGAAATGATACTTCTTGCTGGAATAATTTGGTTTACGGTTTATCTAGAACATTGGACATACAAGAGATCACAACGCCAACATGATAAAAGGACAAAAGATAATCTTTTCATATTTATTAGAGATGATCTGGAACAGAGATTACATTTTATAGATGAATCATTACAATACAGAGATTATAAACCTTTTTTTACAGATATGTGGGATGCTATAATTCTATCAGGTAATCATTCACTGTTATCATTTGAATTATTTAAAAATATTCAACGGACATACTCTTGGATGAAATATTACAATAGTGAATTAGAAAGTACTGATAATGAAAAGTCTAAAGAAAATACTTTATTAGAACTATTAGATGATGTTAAAAAATCAATACATAAAACTATGCAACAACTAGATGAAGAAAGAAAATTATCTTGACTACTTTGTATTAAAAGAAACAAAGAATTTATCTATCTATCATTAATATCATTAATTAAATACACATTAAAGTAAAAGGAAAATTATAATCAGCAGTTAAGTCAGTATTATAGATGATAAAAAAAGTTAGTTGATTTCTATTTATTTTTATATGCAATTTCTTTCAAGGTATATGGATTAGTATGTTGTGCGATATTGTCATCAAAAGTTTCATCAACAGCTGAGGAATCAACAGATGAAGATGATTTTTCGATAATAAATTCGTCTTTAATTATACTCTCATCATTAGAATAAAATTGTCCAATAAGACTTTTTCCATTGTTTATCGTTTTTAATTCCAAAAATCCATGGTCTTCTAATTGGTTTGCAGTGAAATAAGATTGGTCATCTAATCCATGTAATTCCTGTCCACCTGTACCAACTATGGCAAAAACTGTACCTTTGGCTTCAACAAAAACATTATTATTATTTTCTTTACTATTATTATCTCCATTGTCTAATATTGCACTTTGTGCAATTATAGGATTTGAAGGGTTCTCACTATTGTATATTAAAGGATAGGACCTCTGATAATTATGGATATGTCCAGCTAATACTAAATCTACACCATATTTAGTGAAAAGACTATGATATAGATCCCTAAATGATTCCAAACCTTCATGATTAGTCTTTGATGTGTACATCGGTTGGTGGTAGTAAACAATTATCCAATCTATGGAAGGATTTGTCTTTGTCATCATTAAATCATGGTTAACGAATTCAAATTGTTCTGAGCCTTGTTCATATGGTGTTTCTGTAGCCATAGAGATAAAATGTACATTCTTATAATCAAAGGAATAATATTGCTTATCAAGATCAGTGTATTCCATATACTGTTTTACTAATGATTTGTCTTCAAATTCATGGTTGCCAAAAGAAATTTTCATTTTTTGAGGGTCTATTCCTCCTACAATGTCCTCCCAACATTTCGCACTTTTTTCATAAGAATAATCTCCTAAACCCAATAATAAGTCAGGATCTGCATTTATGATATTCTTTACAGTATTTTTTGCATCTTCATTACAACTAAAGTCTCCTACTGCTACAAAGTTGAAGTCTTCAATAGAATTACCCTCATCAGAAGAATACTCATTATTATTTTCTAAAGTATTTGAATTTTTTATGATATAAGGATGACTACTTTTTTCTTTTGAATAGGATAATGCAGGATAATAATTATTTGCTATACACATTATCATTGTAAAACCCATTATTGTGAAATACATTATTTTTTTATTTACAGTCAAATGAATCATTTCTGATATAGTATACTCAAGAATATCATAAAAGAGACATGATTATAGATTACCTGTAGATATACATATCACTAATAATTTGTTTGAGTATATAGTAAATATAGACACTAATAATAAGCAAGAAAGAAAATATAAATTAGAAAATTTAATAGAAAAAAAGTGCTAAAATTTTTTATTCAATTTTAGTATTTAGACTATATGCTGCTTAATAATGTTTTGTATATTGAGATAAATTTTATTTATCAAAGCTATTTAGACTTTTAAAATTTTATGAATGAATATTAGTCAAATAAAAATAAGAATTATTTATTACACTATAAATAACCACTAAAAACAGAACAACATTTCTATACCTCCAGTTGCAATAACGATATAATTTAATCTAGGTTTATCTAACTTTTTTAAATCCTATTTCTATTTTTTGATGATTCCATTAAACAATAATAATTAAATTAACACAGATGTCTTACTATAAATAAGATTATTCTATAGGATATATTATATCAATAGAGAACTTTACGATATATATTGATAAAGTTAATTAATTTCTTTATATTTTATATTTTATTTTTTATTATAGCCTCTTGAATCTCATCTTACCTAGGCTCTAGATATAATATAAATTTGAGTCAAGAAAATCAATAATCCATTTTGTGGGCACTTAATTTTTTTCCCAAACCAAATTTTGATATCCAAGTACCTTCTAATGGATAAACAATAATAT
>DAIPKY010000054.1:0-2626 GCA_036769505.1 Nitrososphaeraceae archaeon | reverse complement strand
TTTCCCAAACCAAATTTTGATATCCAAGTACCTTCTAATGGATAAACAATAATATAGAAAATACTGACATTAGGTATGTAATTCTAAATGAGTTAAACTTTTTTTGTCAATACAATTGAGTTACTCGCTTTCAACTCATATTCATTTTTGGAAGAATATCAGTGCAAGTCAAAATTCAAAAAGAAATAGAATCTTACGATGAAGTTATGGAAATACATCCTAACTATCCTTATTTTGGTATAAACTAGGTTTAGCATATGACGCTATCGGATATAAACAAAAGGCTAAAGAATATTTTGATAAAAGTAAATCATAAAATTTGATAAATTGTTTTTTTCTTTTTATAACTATTATATGAAAAGTTAATTCAATATGAATTAATAAAAAAAGATGGTGTTAATCAGTATTAACAAGAAGGAGTGACAGCGAAGACTGTGGTATTCTCTTTAGTTTCTTCAATGTTTTATATTAATTATATAAAGTATAAGTATTTTAAATTAAATATAATCAATTCAATATTATATCAACAATATGGGTGTTACAAAGTAAATATAATATCCATTTTTCAACACCATTTTAAAGATCCATATATAGAATCAACAAAACCCGAATTTTTCACTATTCTGATAAAGAAATAGAGTATCTTATGATCTCCTTTTCTTAGCCTCCTTTGTTTATACTTAACAAAAGACCCATTTTTGATAAATTGCATTACTAAATAGAGTAAAAAAGATGGAGAATTGTGATCTATCAGATATAAACAATGAATTCTTGTTTAGTATAACTATCTTTTTTTATTAAAAAATTTAAGTCTCATTAAATTCTTATGTAATTTATAGCTTGAGCTATTGTTTTTGCTTTGTTTATATTTAAGATTTTGTTAAAAAAGGTTCAAAAACATTAGATACAATCCACTTTTAATATGTTTTTTGTCAATTAGAAAAAATTCTCAATTCTTTATAATGTATGATTATCACCTTCTCGTATTTTTTTCTAATTCTTAGTGGTGGTTTATTAATACAGAAAGTTTGTCAGCTGTTTTAATATTAATAATATTAATTTGATTAAAGTTGTACTCTATACTAATTTTAATTATAATGTGAAAATAACTGTCTGAAAATTATTATAGGGTATTTTATACTAAATAAATTATATATACGATATTAGTTATTCAAGTTGTTAGCGAAACCAAAATTGATAAATCTTGCATGGCGAAAAATACTCTAACAACACGTCCAGACATACTATTATCTCTGATATTATAGGTAAAACAATAGAATCAGAAAAATATCAAATAACAATGGATGAATTTTGGTTTTCAATTGTTCCTGGTAAAATCATCGGACCTTTTGACTTTATCTCTGTTGAGAATATATACAATACTGTAACTATTGGTATTATTAAGGAACTTCGCACCATCAGAAGTTCTGATGTAACAATATCGAGTCAATATTCAGGACAGCAGAATAGTTTAAGAGATAATCCAAACAATAAAGAGAATTATGTTGATCAAGGAATAAGAATCGCAAGAGTAGCTGTGATGACAAATGCTCATATTAATAATATTCATTCTGGTTCTAAGATCACAAATGGTACGAATATTAGAATGCCTGTTGATATAGATAAGGCAGTACGATTTGCTAATGAAAAGGAAATTCTCATAGCATTAGGAATTCCAAAAATGGAAGATCCAGTAATGGCGGGTATAATAGAAATGACTAATGGTCAACAGGTTGCTATACCCATTGCAATGTCATATTTAACAGGGCCAGATACTGCTCATATAAATGCTACAGGAGTTTCTGGGAATCTTAAAACTTCTTATTTAATGTTCTTATTACATTCTATGTATCAAAAACTCGTAAAGAATAAAGAAGTAGCTATTATAATTTTTAACACACGCGAGGATGATCTATTATATATTCATGAAAGAGAAGGAAATATTACAGAAAGAGATAATAGATTGTATAAAAACTTACAAGTGTCACCGGATCCTTTCAATAATGTTACTTATTTTCTTCCACGAGGTAAAGATGGAAAACCTATATCAGTTCATGTTCCATCTAATTTTTACACATATTCATTTGAACTAAGAGATATATATGATAGACTTGATCTTTTACTTCCATCAGAAAGTTATGACCCTCGCTATAATCTCTATGCTATAATTAATTATATTTATGAATCATGGCCTCTCAAGGATAAATCGGATAATGTTGTAAATAATTGGTCAGATTTACTTAGATATGTAGACTATCCTTCAGAGATAGTAGGTCACAAGTCAATGTATCTTCATTTTTTAGGGTATCTTCAAAAATTTAAAAGATCATCTTTGTTCACAGATAAGAGAGAAACTAGCATCTATATTGGAAACGAAATAAAAAAAATAAAAGGTGGAGATGTATACGTTATCGATATTGCAATGATTCCTACCCTCGAAGAACAATCATTAGTAATTGGAGATATTATGAAGAACATAGATGAATTATATTCTTCACGTTATAGCTTTGAAGAGGAGCACTATATTAATGGGTCAGAAAATGGAATAGAAATTAATATTGAATCCACACGGCGTAAACCCAAGTATATTTTTATATTTATAGATGAGATTAATCGATTTCTTCCA
>DAIPKY010000173.1:0-3328 GCA_036769505.1 Nitrososphaeraceae archaeon | reverse complement strand
AAAACCTGACTTTTATGTTATTCAGGAAAGCAAATTTGGATTTTTAAACGTAAAAATAGAAAATAAAGGGGATACATTAGTGGGGGAGTTCCACTCCAATGATGGAAATATAATAGACCAATTTAGACTAAATAAAACCTAATCTTTTCAATTTCAATATCAAACTCTAATAATACTTAAAACATCAAGGTTTGATCTGTAAGAACTCCTTTGGCGATAATACGCTGAAACAAATAACTATACATGTAGGCATAGAAAATTAAAAGATAAATTATAGCTAATTTTTTTTCTTTTATTGTTTGGTAAGTGATATAAACCCTTTTGGATATATAGAAGTAGAAATGGTATCATTAGAAACAGGAATTGCATTAATTATAATAGGAATAATTTTGTTGGTTTTGAATAGGTTCATTCCCTCGCTTCCAGCAAGACTACTGTATATTATAGGATCTATTGTTCTAGTCATTGGAATAATTATGGTTATACTATATTTTGTATTTGGAATTGTATAATTGCTATAATATAGCAAATATTATTATTTTAATCCTTTAATTTTTTTATAAATGTTATATTAATAAGTATAATTACTATTTGTTGATTCGAACTATTACTATAGTTCTTTAGCTAGAGGAAAGTTTGGTTTCTCGGTATTAAGTTGACTGTCCTGTGATTCAACAGTATAATTAGAGGGATAATGAACTATGAATTTCCCTTGAGAATATGTGTATATTTTTAATTCATTATAATGAGACTGCCCAGATACAAATAATGTAATAATGGACAAGGTTATAATAATTGAAATAATATATATTAATAAAGAATAGAAAAATTTCATTTAAAAGAGTTCTATACTTCTTCCTATTAAACATTCTTTGATGCATTTAAAAATAACAAAGACGAAAAAGATGATCATTCTATGTATAAAATTAATGGGATTAAATTTTATTGAACGATTCATTATATAGATCCCTAGTGAATAAAAGAACCTATACAAAAAATTAACTTTTATTATTTAAATTTTTAGAATTTATATTATATATGAATATATGTATAGATTATACTTACTACTTTTTTTAATTTATTTATTAGTTATAAAATGTATTAATTAAGGATAAAGCACGATGAAATACTGTTATGGTATAAGTTTTATTACATTATGTACAATCGTATTTACTCATTTGAGTTTTAAATTACATACATTATTATCTTTCTTGTTAACCATCTTTTATTATTTTTTTAATAAAAAGGAGGCGAAACTCTATTGATGGAAATATTGTATAATACCAACAAAATCAGTATTATAGTAGCTATATCAAGTATTCTATTCTTTCTATATTCCTTTGATTATTCATATTCAATAACTAATGACAATAATGAAATTCAAGATGAGGAATTTGACTATATCTTTGACCCTGGTGAATATATTGATGATGAAAAGGAAGAACCAGTAGAAAAGCACAATTCCAACAAATTAAATAATCAAAATTATTTGGCTGAATATTCTAATGACTCTTCCAAGATTATTAATACTAAAGAAGATATAAATCTAGTCAAAAAGTCAAATAAGGAAAATAATATAAACCAAACCTATATAAACGATAATAATGATGCTAATGAGGATAATTTTAATGATAAGGAAAAAGTAGTAGTCAAAACACGTATAAATCTTGTAAACTTGGAGAAAAAAGGATTTTTAAGTATGGCTGCTTTTATCAATGGCCAAGAAGTTTTAAAAAATGTGTCTTTAGATAAATTAGACCCATCAAAGCAAACATTAAATGTTAATCTAGTGGTAGACAAGGAAACCGATATTGTAAATGCAGGTGATCGTGATGAATTTTTTGTATGTGCATATCATATCAAAGATTTGCTAAAAGAGTATAATTCTTTGACTTATTTTGATTGTGATGAAGGTGATCTCTTGGCACCCGATAAACCTACCATAGCCCGTTTATTTTCAACTAATTCACTTGTTTATCTAGAAAGTCAAAATATTTTCAACAACAGTAGTAACAAATATTCCCAATTGCTCTCTACAAATAATGATAATGGCAATCCAAACCAACAACAAGTACAAACTAAAGAAGAGGAAAAAGAAAAAGTAAAAATTAAAATTCTTGCTCCTCTGGAAGATAGAAAAAATACACAAAAATTAAAAATAGCTGTAATGGTAAAAGGCCAAATTAAATCTGCAGTTATTGACAACGTTCAAGAAGAACTCAACAAGATAGGTGGATATACAATAAGCAGAACATTTACTTTTGATAGAGATACAAATATAGGGAAAATTCAAATTGGAGATAGATTTCATGCATGTGTTTCTAGTAATGACTTGAATCCTCCTGAAGGTACAGAATGTGAAAAACGGACTGTTAAAAAAATTGGAAGAGATAATGTGTTATACGCTAGATAAATAAAAGAATTATTATGATATTTTATATTTATTGATATCATTTAATATTATAAAAAAGTAGATCATAAAAGAGGTACATCTTTACTCTATCATTATCTTGCATACAATCCACTAACCTTAGCAAGATTTTTTACAATCCTTTTTTCACATTCAGAACCTTCTGGCGGTCTCAAATCTTCACTAGCAACACAAGCATGGTACCTGTCTCCAATTTGTATTAAACCGATATCCGTCTTTCGGTCAAAAGTAAATGTTCTTTTTATTGTACTATCACCACTTTTGTCAAGTTCTGCCTGAACATCTTCTATAACTTCTGATTGTATTTGACCTTTTATCATGGCACCAATTACTAACTTTTTAGTGTCTTTTTTATCTGCAAGAGGAGCAAGAATTTTTATTTTTATTGTATCACTATCTGGTAGATTGGGTTGATTTAAACTTGCATCATAAATTGCTTTGCTTGTAGTATATACAAGAGAGCCAGATCGAAATAAGTTGATTACAGTTGGTTTATCAATATTTACTAGATCACTTTCATTGCAATCAAATTTTGGAAAGGAATTATAAACATTTAGTACATTTCCAACTTGATAAGCACATACAAAAAATTCATCAGGCGAATGAGCACTCACTATATCATTATCTACGTCTGTTTTCAAATCTACAGTAATCGTTTTCTTAGTTTTATCTATTGATGAAATAGGTATGTCTTGTTTAAAGTCATCACCATTGATAAAAGCTGTTACTCTCAAAAATTTAGTTTTATCCATGTCTATATTTGCCAGATGGATACGTGCTTTAACTATTAGTTGATCTTTACCATCTTTATCACCTTTATCATCACTTTTCCCATCTTTATCACTTTTTTTAGCAAAGGCTAATTCATAATAAGAAGAAGAAGAAGAAGAAGAAGAA
>DAIPKY010000172.1:0-3344 GCA_036769505.1 Nitrososphaeraceae archaeon | reverse complement strand
TATTTAATATAGATGGTGAGTCATATGGTTTGTTTAGAATGTCCATTCATCCTCCTAATGATCCTGATGAAGCTCTAACAGATCAAATTGAAATGATAAATTATCTCAAAGAAAAAGAATATTATAAGTTTATGAATTATTCTGATTTACTTCATATATAGAAATCCATAGCTTATTTACCAAACGTTGCCAAAATTAATATTTTCCGTAAATTATATTTATATTGCAATAGGTTTTGGTAATTATACGTGAAATAGAATATGATGATTTAGATAAAGGATTTTTAGAGGTTCTGGAGAATTTACTTTCTCCAAACTTAGATAATACAAGTGCCAAAAATATCTTAAGGAAAATAATCTCCAATCCATTACATAAAATATTCGTGGCCCATGATGAGCTAAATAATAAAATAGTAGGAACTATCACCTTATTTATTGAACCAAAATTTATCAATAAGGGTATGCAAGTTGGATATATAGAAGATGTATCTGTTAAAAAAGGATATGAAGGATTAGGAATTGGATTTAAATTAGTAAATTATGCTACTAATTATGCTATTTCAAAAGAACAATGCAAAAAAATATTGTTATATTGTTCTGAAAAAAATATGCTATTTTATGAGAAATTAGGATTTAAACTAGCTAATGATACTTTTGTTATGAAGTTTGAACAATAGTTAATTGATTCTTATATAGAGTATTATACTATTATTCTAATTAACTTTAGCAATATGAAGTTAAATTTTTAAGAATAGGTAGAAAATCGTAAAGTTTTTCATAAAGAGAAGTCATTTATAAACTTTTAAGTGAATATATTATATAAGAAGAGATTGTATGTAAGTCTTGTAATTATACTAAATTCACAATATTTCAAATTATTGAGGTATAGATATCATGATTAGTGATTTTTCCTACTTTATCTCGTTAATGACTACAAATTTTTTTGCATCTCTAAACATGAATATCATTCTTTTGACCTTACCTTTATTATCAATATTATCTTGTTGGGTTTATATGTTTGCTAATTTTATTAAATTCAATAATCTTCTTAAAGTAACTACAATCAAAAAAACTTTAGATAATAAAAAAAAGTACTATAATAAAAATGCATTACCTTATGTGTCTGTAATAATTCCTGCTAGAGATGAACAAGAGAGTATTGAAAGATGTCTCATTTCACTGATGGAACAAGACTATCCCAATTTGGAGATAATTGCAGTAGATGATAATTCAACAGATGCAACATTAATCAAAATGAAAAAAATACAACAGAAATACCAAAAACAAAAAAATTGTCACACACTAAATATAATAGAATTAAAATCTAAACCAGATGATTGGACTGGTAAAACGTGGGCATCAGAAAATGGTTATCTTGCAAGTCATAATGCTATTTTACTATTTGTTGATGCGGATTGTTATTATGAAAAAAATTGTATTCTCTCAGCAATTTCCTATATGATGAAGGAAAGAATAGATGTACTAACTGGGTATCCTTTCTTTGAACTAAAAGACTTTTGGTCAAAGATATCTATGCCATTATGGAAACTTATGTCTATCACATTTGGTAGAAATGCGTCTAATGTAAATAATCCAAGATCAAAAGTTGCCTATCTAATGGGTTGTTTTTTTTTGATTAAAAGGAATGTATTTGAAAATGTTGGTACATTCCAATCTGTAAGAAATGCAATTCAAGAGGATGAAGCACTAGGAATAAGAATTAAACAATCAGGTTATAAATTAAGGCTTATACAAATGAATAATCTAATTCATGCATTATGGTCTCGAGATCTTTCCACACTGTGGCATGGGATTGGAAGAACCATTACTCCAATGTTACTTAAGGAAAAGAGAAAAGTAATAATCAATTTTTTTGCAATATTTTGTATGATAACTTTGCCATTTGTAATCCTTCTTCCTTATACTATTATTGTTTCTTTATCTGGCATCAATATTTCTGATAAAAATGATTTTTATTATAATTGTGGAATATTAATTTTGAATATAATTATTTTTTTTATGGCAATTATCAGTATAACATTAAACTCAGTTGAGACTTATAAAATTTCACCTTTGTATACAGTACTTTATCCTTTAGGATCTATTTTTTTAGTTATTGCATATCTTGCAAGTATTATACCACTATTATTATCTCTACGTAAAAATTCTTCCAAAAAAACAATACAGTGGAAAGGAAGAATTTATACCTATAAAAGAATAGGAGGATCCATGATTTGATTATGCTTCCTAATATAGAGAATTTATTTTATTGAACTTATTTTCCTAGGCAATATGATCGTTAACTTTTTTTTGAATATCTTTTAATCATATAATTATTTCAATATAAGAAAAATAATGGTAGCGAAAAAAATTCAGTACCATTATGGATAAAAATATTACCAATTGATTAAATATTTAATTGTCATTTTTTCGTTATGGAAGATATCATTGAGCATTTTGCCCAAAGATTGGAAATCTCACCTGATATGGCAAGACTAGGAATTTCCATAACATCGAAATTTTTCCTTCAAAATTCAGAGCCAGTAGTAGCAATAGGTCTTTTATCAATGCTACCATCAAGTTTAACAAATATGTTTTCACATGATGAAAAACAAGAATTTAAGACTAGTCAAAAAAATATTTCCAACAATGAAATTATTAAAAAAATATCTAATGAATGTTTTAACGGTGATATGCAAAAAGCAAAAAAGGTATACGAAGAAGCAATAAACGTGATAAAGAGACAAATCTGGTAAAAACTAAAGACAAGTAATAGTAATTTATATGGTATGACACTTAAGGTATTAATTATTTAAATATAGGGTATAATAGTGTTATCAATTCCAAAAATCCAAACATGACTAATAAAAAAATTATATAGAACCCGATAAGAGAAATAAAAAAGAACATAAAAAAGCGATCCCTTATCTTGGTACATGGTTTTCAGAAAAATATCAATTGGATAAATAGAAATGAAAGATTAGTTCATAAATAACAGTCTTCATAATTAAAACTTTATTGAATTATCTACTTCAAAGAACCGTAATTTGCCTGGATAAGGAATTGATTTTTTAAACATTATAGCATTTCTAATTAAGAAACCATATTTGTAGCCATCACAATATTTAGTAACAATAGAAAAGTGCTTTTGTTTATCTTTGTTGAACTCTTCTTGATTACTGTATTCTTTAAAATTATATAAAAATGCAGAACCAATGATAGCCCCTATTGTAAGCTTGTCAATATCAATATCTAACCTCTCACAAGCTTGTAGATCAATATTTTTTGAAGCATGAATTAGAAATTCTCCTCTAAATTTAGTATTCCATTTTCTTAACTCTATTG
>DAIPKY010000171.1:0-3377 GCA_036769505.1 Nitrososphaeraceae archaeon | reverse complement strand
AATAATAATAATAATACATTTAGAAATGTTAGACATAGTTAGGTTTTCTTGAATCATATTAAATTGTACCATTCATGAATACAAGTAATGGGTTCAACTCCTATCTATCCATACTCTGTATATAATTGACATAAATAAAAAAATTGATTAAATTTCTTAAACATCAATAGCATAGCATACATCTAATTCTTTAGCCATAATTATATTTTGAAAATATAAAATATAAATTATGAAATAAGGCTTAGAGATAGAGCCCCAATATATAATGACATAAAGTCAAACATTCTTAACTCTAGAATTTCATCATAATCCATATCAAGATCTATATATGTCCAAATGTTTGACTGCTAAATTATAAAAATTAGATCATATTCTAAATATCAATACTATAGTAGTTGTTGTTGTTATTGTTAGTATTACCTAAATATAGATCCTTTATCATTCCTTTTCTTCTCGGATTGGATGTGGTATAGAGGCCTTAAAAACAGCATATATATTATCACCTATCTCAATTTTAAGATCTTCAGCAGCAGATCGAGTTATTCTTGAAATTAAATTAAGATCTCCAGATTTCAAATATACATCAATGATATTATCTGTTTTGACCATATCTACTATTTTGACAAATACTATATTACGTGCACTAGTTCTTATTTTTTCTTTTGAAAGTATAATATCTTCACGTTTGACTATAAGACCAATTTTAGATTTAGGCAAGAACTTTCCAATAGTATATAATATAATTGATCCTATCTTAAATTCAGTTAGATCATTTTGACATTTAGTTACTTCACCCGTCAAATAATTACTTGCTGATATTATTTTGTTAAAAAATAATGATGATGTTGGTCTAATATATGAATTAAGTATTTCTTTAAGAGTTCCGCTTTCTTCTACCTTTCCTTTATCCAAAAATGCGATAGAATCTGCTAATGCATAAATATCTTCCTCAAAATGAGTAACATAAATAGTTGGAATTTGTTGCTTTCTTAATATACTTCTCAATTCTATTCTCAATTTATCTCTTGCTAAGAAATCAATATGTGAAAGGGGTTCATCCATCAATATTATATTTGGATTTAAGACAAGAATTCTTGCTAAAGAAACTTTTTGTTTTTCTCCTCCACTAAGGTCATCAATTCTTCTATCTAGCAAATGAGTGATATCTAAATCATCAATAATTTTTTTTATATGGATAATCTTTTCTTTAGATTCTCGCTCCTTTCTTCTCAGTCCAAAAAGAATATTATTGTACACATTCAAATGAGGAAACAATGAGGGATCTTGAAAAACATATCCTACTTTTCTTTTCTCTATAGGTTGGTTAGTGATCTCTATACCATTTAAGATAATGTTACCATTATCAGGCATTAAAATTCCAGCAATCAAATTGATAAGACTAGTTTTTCCACTTCCTGTGGGTCCTAATATAACCATGACATCATTATTTACAGTAAGATTTAGAGGCCCCAAAACAAATTTTCCAAAGTTTTTTGTAACATTAACAAGTTCTAATACCATATATCTACATTACCAGCCAAACTTTAGAACTCGTTGCCTTCTTATTAATACAAATATTGTTAAAGCAACAAGTGCGATTATAATGACCAATATGATTCCAGCAACAGAATTTCGTATTCCGCCGATAGCACTATCCTCAAAGATTTGAATAGAGACAGTATGTGGATTGTATGCCATCATAATTGTTGCGCCCAATTCGCCAATAGATCTGATCCATGCCATTAACAAACCAATGAGTATCCCTATCTTGGCTAATGGAAGGGATACAGTAAAAAAAACTTGCCATTTCTTTTTTCCTAAAGTTCTTGCAACTGTCTCATATCTTTCAGGAATTGATTCAAAAGCAGCCTGAATAGGAAGGATCAGGAAAGGTGAAGCAACATAAGTTTGGGCTATAACGATCCCAAGAACTGATTGGGTAAATTCTATTGGAATCATTTTTCCAAGAAATGAATAGGGGCCAAACACTCCCAAAAGCATTGTCCCACTAGCAAGAGGTGGAAGAACTAGCGGAAGTATAACAATCATTCGTATTAGAAATTTAGCCTTGAATTGAAATCTAGCAAGAACAAACGCTAATGGGATTCCAAATATAGAAACTAGTATAGTTGAAATAGTAGCGGTGGTTAAACTCAATATAACAGAATCTAATATCTCATTTCTTTTCAGTGATTCTACCAAGTTCGTAGGTTCAATTACAAAGAGTAATCCAAAAAATGGATAGATAATATATAATACAAGAATTAATACTAAAATAGAAAGGACAATATTAAATCCAGATATGTCTAGTTTTCTTAAAGCGAAATTAACGATAACCCATTCACCACCATCACTATCCCTAGAAAATACTACTTATGTTCTGGAATAAGGGAAAAAATTTTAGGTTTCATTTGGTCTATATCACCTTGTAAAATTGGTTCTATCGGGCTTAGTCCAACTTTTTCTAAGATCTTTCTTCCATTCTCTGATAAAAGAAATTTGACAAAAGAGATGGCACCTTCAATATTTTTAACTGTATTTGGTATAGTAAGTGAAAAAAATATCGGCTTGCCAGAAATGGTTTCACCAGTTCCTAACTTATAGGATATTTTATTATAAAAAATTGTATAATTGGGTTCACTTAGATTAATTTGATCTGGAAGTGTAATATAAGGGAGACCTTTTGCTATTGCTTCATGTTTGTACGCAGCAGTTGCATCAATTTGTCCAGAGTCCAAAATAGACTTTAAGATTTCTTCAGGAAGAATTTGCTCTTTGTTCCTATCTTCGCCTAAAATCTTATCTTTAATTGTGGAATCATTATAGTAAATATTTGCTAATTTTGCAGCAATGACCGTGTAATATCCTTTAGGATCTAGTTCAGGATCAGTTCTTCCAAATTTGAATCCTTTTTTCTCAAGAACCTTATACCACGACATCTTACCGTTGCTAGCCTTCGACAGTTCTGAAGCAAAAGGACTTTGTGGATTATATGCAATTACAAGTTCAGCAGATCCAAACTTTACAAGCCATTTTGCTAATGGAAGACTATGATTAATTAACCTCTCGATTGGAGTTGTATCCGCGCTAACAAATACATCAGGCTTTCTGAATCCATCCAAAATCATGTTGGAAATCTGCACAGAACCTTTTCCTTCCCCTATGAAATTATATCCTGTTAGGTTCTGAAATGCTAATTTTATCTCATTTTCAAAGATGTTGACTAGTGAACCTGCATACATTACAGATACATCTTTCTCAATTGTAGTAGCATTTAATTCCTTAATACCAGATATAAATAATGTAAAAAATATAAGTAGCAAAAAAACTACAGAAAAAATTATAGCTCTTGGCATTAATACGGTTGTATTACTAAA
>DAIPKY010000053.1:7024-10351 GCA_036769505.1 Nitrososphaeraceae archaeon | reverse complement strand
TTAGTAAAGAATAGTGCATCCATAGGAATACTATTTATTTTTCTTCAAAATCCGCTTATTTTGGTTACAAATTGAAGAAGTAACCTCATTAACATTTTTCAAAACTAGGATTTACTTATTCTAATACAATAAATACCATAAAAATTGAAACAAAATAGAAAATAAGATCAATCAAAAGAAGATATTGAAAACAAAAAAATATTTTAGGCAAAATTACATGATTCATTCATCTGTGTGAGAATCATTTCTTATATATTCAATTCAGTTTTTTTACCACTTCCGATATCATAAACTTCAAAAGCATCATAAACAAATATTTTGCCATCAGATACAGAACCGGTCGTTAATTTATTTAATAATTCTTCAATTAATTTTTTAACTAAAGAATCTTCGACAAGTGCTTCAATTTTAGTTCTTCCTCCATATTTTGGAGTGTACATAATATTACTTCTTCCTACAGGCACAGATGTAAATTCAGTTTTATCTCTATTACCATTTATTTGATAAAAGGACATTTCATCTCTGATACCAAATTTATTCAATATACGATTAGCATTATCAATACGTTCATGAGGAATTATTATCTCAATTTTTTTCATTGTTTATACAAACACATTATTTTATAATACTATTTTAGAAGGTAAGCGATAACCAATATTAAAAATACCACTAGTGTATCTTACTGTACTTAAATTTTATATAATTCCTTATCACTCTTACTTCCACTTCCTAAAATTTATTGTTTAAAATTTAATTGAGAGTACCTCATATATTTTCCTACTGACAGTTATTATTTTTAGTATATGAATATTATATCTGAATAATAAAATATTTAAAAGAAATTATTAAGCCCAGAGAGACTTATTAATTGAAGCAAAGTAGAATGTATCAATAGTTTGTAGACAGTTTAAACACAATTACTATATAATAGTTATTGAGAGATGACATACAGAGAAAAATTTCATTATTCAGCCATATTAATTAAAACTAGTAATATTAGTATATGTATTATACATTCATATAAAAAAACGACTAAATACATATATCAATATCGACCCTTCTATTTCTACTGGAAAAATATTCCAAAAACTATTGTTGTACTTTGTACTTGAATAATTATGATTCAATATAAATAAGTTAAACCAAGAAGTAAAAAAAATTAAAGTTTAGCAGGATTTTACAAATATCTTCTTAAAAAATTCTTTTTTAGAGTGCCCTTTTTTTTATTATTTGATTAATAAACAATTTAATAACATTAAATTTAATAAAAAGAATATTGTAGTAACAATCATGTTAAATAAAATAGAAGGAATTACATTGTTAGTTTCAGATATAAAAAGATCGATGGAATTTTATCGTGATATTCTCGGTTTGAGAGTAAACAAAGAAAGTGAAAATAAAATAGAATTTTCGCGAAAAGGGTCTACCAATACTAAACTTATACTAGAATTAGATAATTCAAATCCAGATCAAAATAAAAAGAATTCTGTAATCATAACTTTTTCTGTCAGTGATTTAAATTCGATATATAATAATTTAACTGAGAAGAAAGTTAATTTTCATAAAAAATTGTCAGACGACTCATCAGGAAAAAATACGATTATCCTAGATCCGGATGGATATTTAATCTCTCTGACAGAGCCTACTTCAAATGATGAATACGCACAAATACCATATTATCATGGGTTTGCTCCAGCATAACCCTTTATTTATTAATATAATATCTAGTATCTTTTTACTATTTCATGCTGATTTCATATTTGAATAATATGTTGTAATTAAAGTGAAATATTATTTGAATAGGATTTAAAGATCGAGTAAGATATAATAACAAATATACTACTATATGAAGTGATGAGGAACCAATCAAGACTATAAAGTAAAAGTTATTTTTGTATAACGAATTTAATATTAGTATTGTTATTTAAAATTTTTTTTGTTATTGTTGATATCTTTTATTTTGACAAAGCTATAAAACCTTAATCATCTAACAATTGATATGCAATATAACTTTGATAATAGATTCAATATTTTTATAAAAATATTTTCATTCTCAATTCTCAATCTTAGCATTAATAATTAATCATATTATTTATTCTTATTTTAATTTCTAGCTCTATTTTATCCAATTTATAAATCTTATATAGATTTGGGTATATCCTAATTTATTTTTAGTATAGATAAAATTTTGTTACAATCTATGTTACTTTTGATCATTCCTTATATTTTATATTTTAGTATATTATAATATTATGTTATTTACACTATTCTACTTTTATTAGACTAAAAAGATTATAATATAAAAAAATCTCTTCAATTATACTCTACTAATTATTAAATATCTTTTATAATTGTATATAAATATAAATAATTGATAATATAAATACAAAATGTATAATATTTTAAAAATCACTATTGTATATTTTCTAGCTATATTAATATCAAATATTTCTACATTAGAATTTGCTAATTCTCAGCCCCTGTCTATGGAAGGAACATCCAGTAATGATAAAATTATTGGTAGAGAAGGAAATGACAATATTGAAGGATTTGAAGGAAATGATGTATTAGATGGATGGTATGGTGATGATGAGATCGAAGGAGGTGAGGGAAATGATAACTTGAGGGGTGGTAAAGGTAATGACAAGTTGTATGGGGATGAAGGTAATGATATTCTAAAAGGTTACGTAGGAAATGATTCATTAGTAGGCGGAGAAGGTGATGATAAACTAGAAGGTGGTAAAGGTGCCGATTCACTAGAGGGTGGTGAAGGAGGAGATAGTTTTATTTGTGATTCTGAGGATGTAATAATAGACTTTAATCATCAAGACGGAGATTCAATAGATGGGTCTTGTAGATATGATTATATTCCTAAACAACTATAGTAATTTTATAATATAATAAATAATAAAATCCAACTTTATATACACAATAACCTTAGTCTGTTGTATTTCAATTTTCAGATTTTATTTATCAGGTTTATATATACTTTCTCATATAGTTTAAATGATATTTCTTTTGGTTAACTTTTGACAAAATTGTTTCCTAATTTCTTGCTAATTACATCCATTTAACCAAAATATACTCTCTATTTAACAAAAATAGTGTTATTAGCTAAAAATAATGTCTATTAATATTTTTCATTTTATTTGTGTCTATCATAATTTAGATCCTATAATTTCTAAAAAGATTAGCACTAACATTAAATAAAATTAAAAATAAGTAATATTGTATGAACGATAGCAATATACCTTCTAATATTACTTCTATTGCTGATTTTCCTTTTTTAGATATTCCTGCATCACTTGTTGAAGAGATGTTATCAAA
>DAIPKY010000053.1:0-6924 GCA_036769505.1 Nitrososphaeraceae archaeon | reverse complement strand
CTGATTTTCCTTTTTTAGATATTCCTGCATCACTTGTTGAAGAGATGTTATCAAAAACAACTCAAATAAGTAAGGATCTAGTTAATTCCCTTGATACAATTCGGAAAAAACGACATTATTTTCGTTCACAATTAGAAAGATCCGAAATTTTAGGAAAAGATACTGAAATAACTTCTCACAAGATCTTAAATTCTTGCGGTATCGATGGAGCGTTTGCAATTGAACGTCTCTTAGGAACAGATCTCATAGCTATAGCTACTGTTGGGGTAGAAGGTTTAATGTCTTCTTATCAAAAAGGAAAATGGGATTTTCCTAATCATAAGGTTTTCATAAACCCTGAACGGCATGATCCTGAAAATATGATTGCAGCTAGAGGATTGATGATAGAAATGGAGATAAACCTTGCAGCAAATGCACCCTACGATTTAATCTTTTTGGACGGATCTCTTACTACGGGACTTATTCATATGTATAAAGCTATAGATTTTATCGAAAAACGAAAAAGTGTTACAGCAAATCAAATACGTGATAACTATAAGAATTTCTTAATATCTTATAAAACAATTTTAGAATCAAAAGATAATAAAAAGCAATGGATAGGAATTCCTAAATATACTTCCAGAAATGATATTGGAGATATTTATGATTGGCCGACAGATTATGATGATAGAGCGATTCTAACTTTAATTTTAAATGAAGGAGAATATACACTTCCAAAACCATTTGCATTAAAAGAAAATTGGCATAAGAAACTTCCTACTATTGATAATGGTAAAGATGATGATGAATTGGAAGATTTAATGGGGGAAGTTATTGATAAGATTAAAGGATTACACGTAATATATTATAAGCCTTACAAATGGTCTCCTGCTATTAGAATAGAGATTTCATCTTCAGTAGCAAATGATAGTAATAGATTTTATACATTACTTCAGTCAATCAAAAGTCAATGTTCAATTCCCTCAATTATTGAGCCTTATCCCCTTTATCTTGCCGATCGCATGGTTAAACATATTGCACTTGCTATTCCTGCATACAAACAGATATTGACAAGGAACATGACTGAATTTGAAAAAAATGATGAAAGCATATCGGATATCATTTTTATTATGCATTCATATAGAACAGAAAGTGGAATGTGATAGATATGATTTCAGATAATATAAACAATAACGATAAAAATAATGAATCATATTTGAATTGTGATATAAAATTAAATCAACTTTTATCCAATACTGAACCAATTGGTACTATCGGATCTCCCTCATCGACCAGTGAAATAAGCCTAAATATATTACAAAGTGCTGTCACTAAAAAATTAATAGGAGAGCTTGTAATTTTTAGATATATACAAGAATCTAAATCTCATTATTCTTTAGGACAAATTACAGAGATAGAACTCAAAAATGTACTTCTAGAAGATCCTACTATTAAATCTGTTGCTAGACAAAGAGGTTTAGTAAACCCTATAAGTGGAATTCAAGATACACACGTAGGAAAACTGTTATGTAGTGCAGTATTTAGCAATAATGATGAGGAGAATTTTTTTGATACTAGTTTATTAGGGACTGTACCTGCTACAGGAACATATATACATGTAACAAATGATAATATACTAAATTCATTACTCGAAAAACATTTAGACAAAATCTTTTATTTAGGATATGTATATGGATCACAAACTAAATTACCAATGTGGTTTAAACATTTTGGAAATGGAATTGAAGGTGCAGGAGAAGCATATCATTTAGGTATATTTGGTACAACCGGTTCTGGTAAATCAACTTTAGCAAAGATGATTCTAATGGCATATGCCAAGTATCCTGAAATGGGTCTTTTTGTATTTGATCCCGTAGGTGAATTTTCTAAAGATGCAATGTTTGATAATTCTAATGGATTGAATTATCAATCAAAAAATAATGGTTTTAGTTTAAATATTAAAGAAATATTAAATTCATTAGGAAAGAAATTTGAAATAGTAAATATAAGAAACTTAATCTTAGATAGGTGGGAGTTATTCGAAGAAATCTTATATGAATCTTCCTTCTTTCCAAATCTGTCCATTAAAGGAGAAAATAAACGAGATGCAGTTAATGTTTTAATAAATGAAATAAAAAATAGGTTACACCTAAGTTTAACCAACCTTGTTGAATTGGAATCCTTCCAACAAGTACTTAATATCTTGCGTAACCCTAATATTCAGCTATTAATATATTCCACAGCTGAACCAAGAGCAAGACTCAATACAGTTCTTTCAGAAGTAGATGAAAATTATTTATATGAAAGATTTTGGAAGCCCATTTGTCAACTATTTCATTATAGACCGGGAGCACAAACTATAGACTCTCTACTAAAAAGATTTACAAATGATGAAAAACCTTTAGTTATAGTCGATCTATCATTACAAAGTGCTCATCATCTAAAACTAGATTATTGGAATGAAACTATACAAGCATTAATTCTAAAAAGAATTTTGTATGGTTTGATAAATTTAGGAGAAAAAAGTTGGGAACAAAATGCTTCTCTAAATACTTTAGTGGTACTTGATGAAGCTCATAGATTTGCAAGAAGAGAAAAATATGAAAATTCTGACCTTGAGAATCTAAGACTAACTCTCTTGGACGCAGTGAGAACAACTAGAAAATATGGATTAGGATGGATGTTTATAAGTACTTCAATTTCAAGTATACATAAAGATATTCTTCAACAATTAAGAATAATGTTCTGTGGTTTTGGTTTATCAATTGGAAATGATTTAGCTACCCTAAGAGAATTAGTATCTGATCATAATGCACTTAAACTCTACCAATCATTTACTGATCCTGCAACTTCATTTAGTACTAAATCCAGAAAATATTCTTTTATGAGCCAAGGACCAGTATCTCCTCTTTCTTTTGCTGGTACTCCACTTTTTTTAAATGTCTTTAATTCATCAGAAACATTTGTAAAAGAAAATAAATTACTTTCATATACAAGAAAGAGTATATCTAATAGTTTAACTTATACTCAGGATAATTATGATTTTTAATTGTTATATTAACTCCATTTGTAATTTTAATATTTCATTATTTAAAATTAAATTTTGCTAAAATGAGAATAATTCATATTTCTGATACCCATCTTGGAAAGAGGCCAAAAAGAACAAGAACTTCAATTATTAATCAACAGATAAAACCAATAGAAGATGATTTTTATAACTCTTGGAAAAGCTTTATAGAGGAAATAATAAATCTTGATAAAGATGAAAAACCTGATATCATAATTCATAGCGGTGATTTTTTTGATACTCCATCAGGAACTGATCCTTCACCACCACCAGAATTTGCAAGAAAAGTAGCTGCAGAGACATTCAAAAAATTATATGAAAATAAGATTCCTATTGTTATAATTGATGGAAATCATGGTCGTTATATGCAATATAGAATTTCACCATTAACTGAATACACAATTTTGTTTGATAATGTATATCTTTTTACATATTTTGATATAAGAGATAGTATAAGAAATCAACAACCTTTATTCAAAGACTTCCCAACTTTGAATTTAAGAATTCATGCACATCCATCATTAGAATCGAATGACTTACCACAATTATTATTGAAATATGAAGATTGGGTCTATATACAAAACAATAATATTAATCCTAGTATGATAAATATATTTTTAGCTCATGGAATGATAGAAAATCATACGTTAAACAGCAATTTTTTGATGGGAGATTATGATTATATTGGACTTGGAGATAATCATAAGATGCAACAAATTAATGATAATACATGGTATGCGGGATCGACAGAATTGTGCAGCTTTAATGAAGAAACTTATCAAAAAGGTTATTTGGTTATAGATATTGATGATTCTTCTTCTTCTAAATCTAAAATTAAAGTGATTCAAAAACTTTTACCTCAACAGCGAAAAATAGTAAGTGATAATGTAGAAATTTATTCAGATGATAATAATTCTAAAATTATCGATCGTATTAAAAAGGTATTTGAGAAAAATGGACTAAATACACCTTATAATTATCAAACCGCTGCTAGAGTTAAAATAACTATACTAGGTAATAGAAGTTATGGTTCATTTTATAATATCCATGAAATATCATCTTATCTAAATAAAATAACATTAAATAGCAATGACTATAACATAGTTGAATTTATTCTAGAAACGCCCAGATATTATGATGAAACTATTATTAAACAAATTAAACAAGATGAGACATTTATAGAATATTTAATAGAAGATCCAGAGAAAGAATTTAAAAAATATATTACATCTACTAGAAAAGAAGATCTAAAAAAAAATAATTTAGATTCTAACATGCTTGCGAAACTTTTCTTTGAATCATTAAAGAATCAATAGTGATATTATGAAAATTTTGAAAATAGAATCAAAAAATTTTAAACCATTTGATAATATTTCCATACCGTATGAAGGATATCTTGGAGAAGGATTCTTTATTATCAAAGGAAAAAATTCAATGGGTAAAACAAGCATAATAGAATCTATTCTATGGGGTCTACTTGGTGAACATCTAATGGCAGAAAAAGATAGAAAATCTATAATTAAAACTGGAGAGTCTAAATGTGAAGTTGCTATAACATTTGAAATAAGTGGCATCCTATATAGAGTAATAAGAACAATTGAAGTTATTAGAAAAAGAAAGTTATTGCAGGACCCTCAAAATGAGTTAGTGAAATCTTCAGCATTATTATTTAAAAAAGAAAAAGATGAAGAGAGATTCATTCAGCTTTGTAGAGGTCCGAATATCGTTAATCAAGAAATTGAATCACTTTTAGGAGTATATCCAGAAGTAATTGAAAAAACTGTCTATATTAGACAAAAAGAAGTAGATAAACTTGCACTCGCAGATCCAAGTGAATTAAGAGAATTAATCAAGAACTTATTTGGATTAAATGATTTTGACGACCATATAAAAAAATACTTAAAGAATCAAATTAATAGTATTAATGAAGAAATCAAAGATTTAAAAATACAAATTGGAAGTTTATTAACAGAACAAAATGAATTTGAAAAGCAAAAACAAATTTTAAAAGAAAAAAAAGAAAAATTAGAACTAAAATTGCAAGAAATAAAAAATGATAAAAATGCTTTAATTAGTTATCCTTCTCAAGAGAAATTAAATAAAATTAAGGTAACTATGGAAAATATAGAGAAATCTACAAAAGATTTAGATTATAAAGAAAAACTGTATAATTATAAAAAAGAAAATGTACTAGTACAAGAAAATAGAATAAAAGATTTTCAAGATAAAATATTTCTCTTAAATTCAAAAATTTTAAATCTTTCAAAAGAATTACAAGAATATCCACCAAAAGATAGTATAAGAAAAGCGAGTGATATATTAAAAGGAATAGATAATGATGAAAAACAAATAAGAAATTTGATATCAAAATCAAATCAAAAGTTAAATATAGATATTCAAAATATATCAATAAATAATGTAGAAGAACTTAACAAAGTTAAAGAAAAAAATCAAATTGAATTAGAAAAGACTGACAAAGAAAGAATTTCGATATTAACTATAATGGAGGGACATAAAAAACTTCTTATATCAAATCAGCTATTATATGAAATTCAGGACATAAGCATTAAGTATATACAAGATAGAGATAAATGTCCAATATGCAATAATAAGATTAATGATAAAAATACATTAATATTTGATCTCAAACGAGCAAAAGAAAATATATTTAATAAAGAAAATTCATTTAAAAAAGAGATAAATCAATTAGAAAAAAAATTAAATAAAATAGAGACAGAACTTGACGAAAAAAAAGGAGTAAGACAATTAATAGAAGTTATAGTTACCATAGTAAATGGATTAATAGAAAAACGTTTCAATTTTTATGATGAGTTAAATTCTATTTCAGAAGTATATAAGAAATACAATGAACTAAAGAATTTTAATTCAAGAATAATGGATGATCTTATTTCATCAGTATCAGAGATTGAAAATAATATTTTTTCATCAAAAGAACTTGTAAAAAATTTTAAAGAAAGGATAGAATCTGAAAAAATTAAGCTTGAAAAAATGAAGAAAGAAATAAACATATTCAATAAAGAGAAAAATGATATTTTATTAAAACTTCAGTCAAATAAGTTAAATTTACAAACATATTGTGATGATATAAAAGTATCAGACATTCATAACCTATTAGCAAATTTTTATTGCAATAGTATTGATGAGCTAATTTCAAAAAGACTTAATATTACAGTAAGAATTGAGGAAAAAGCTAAAATTATTGAAAATATTGAAGAGGATATTTCTTATCTGACAGAAGAAATTGAAATAAGAGGAAAGAAAATAATCAATTTAAGAGTTGCAGAAGAGAAACTTAAAGAAAAAGAATATTTGCTAAAACATCTCCTATTTTTACTGGGAGAAATAGATGGCTTTATTTCTAACGATATCGTTGAAGGAAGATTGTCTGATGTTTTAATGAAAAGTACTAATTTTTATCTAATACCTTTTACAGAAGGTAGATATGAAATCGCTAATATATCATCTACTATGAGAAAAATAAAAGATAGAATATCTCATGGTTTAACTTTAACTTTGGTAGATAATAAAGATCATATAGCTAAGAATAAAGAACAACTAAGTGGAGGAGATGAATCAGCTCTCGGTCTTGCACTTCGAATTTCTATATCAAAGCTTATGTCGACTATCAGACCTTTCAAACACATAGAAAAAAAAGTACCTATGATAAATTTTATTATAATGGATGAACCTATGACCAGCCTTGACGAATTTCGAAGAAATGTAATAATGAATATTTTGATGAAAGATCAAAGCTTTAAACAGATCTTTCTTATATCTCATGCTGAAATAAATGAAGAAGAGAATAATTATCATTCTATAGTAATTAATGATAATGAAAATTCTAAAAGAATGGTAGA
>DAIPKY010000170.1:0-3391 GCA_036769505.1 Nitrososphaeraceae archaeon | reverse complement strand
TTGTGTATGAGTATATATGTTTGATAAATTAAAAAAAGCTTTTTCAAATATTATTTCTGATATCAGTAAAAAAGAAATTTCTGAAAAAGACCTTGAAAATACTCTATTTGATCTTGAAATTGCATTGTTAGAAAGTGATGTAGCCCAAGAAGTTATAGATGATATCTCTGCTAGTTTGAAAAATAAACTATTGGGTCTATCTGTTGAAAAAGATAAAACATCAGAAGAATTAATTCAATTTCATGTCCAAAAATCTATTTATGAAATTCTTACCAAGTCAGGAACTTTGGACTTAGTTAAGGAAATTAATTTCAAAAAAGAAAATAAAGGGAGTCCGTTTATAGTAGTTTTTCTAGGAATTAATGGAACTGGAAAAACAACTACTGTAGCCAAAGTTGCTAATCTTCTACATAAAAATGGGTTGTCTGTTGTATTAGCAGCAAGTGATACTCATAGAGCAGGTGCTATAGAACAACTGGGTGAACATGCTAGAAGATTATCACTGAAAATGATTCATCAAAGATATGGAGCGGATCCATCTGCAGTTGCAAGAGATGCAGTTGAATATGGAAAAAAACACAGAGTAGATGCAATTTTAATTGATACTGCTGGAAGAATGCAAACTGCAAAAAATCTCATGGATGAAATTAGTAAAATTGTTCAGGTTGTTAAACCAGACTTGAAAATTTTTATAGGAGATTCTTTGGCAGGAAATGATGTAATATATCAAGCAAAAGAATTCTTTGCGTATACTAAATTTGATGCGTCAATTTTAACAAAAACAGATGCTGATGCAAAGGGAGGAGCTATTATTTCAATTACATATCTCACTTCTAAACCTATTATTTATCTTGGAGTAGGTCAAAACTATAATGATATAATTCCATTTAATCTTAATACTTTTATAGAATCATTATTTGGGTCTCAAATTTCAGACGAAATTACAAATAACTATAGTTCTAATATTATAAATGAAAGTCAAAATAATGAAAAGTTACCAGAAATCACATCTAAAAATACCTCTAATAACAAACCTATTAATAATATTGAAGAAGAATTATATCAAAATAAATTTTCTTCTTCCAATTTAGATTCTATTAGTAGTAATAATACAAGTAATAATAATAATAATGATATTGCATTATCTAAAGTTGAAGTAAAAAAAGAAGAAGAGAATAAAGTTGATGACCTAAGAAATAGTAGTATTATTAACGTAGAAAATGAACCAAAATTTGGTAAATCTGAAAAAGTGACTGAGAAAAAGGAAGATTCTAAAATTCCTCTTAGTAGTGAGAAACATTTTGTTACCGAAGAAAAAGCAGAAAACAAAAATGAAAATGAAAAGAAAAAAGGTTTCTTTTCTTCATTATTTGGTAAACGAAAATCCCAAATAAATAGCGATAAAGTTTCTCCAACAGCAAATCAAAAAAATAAACAAAATAATCAAGACAAACCCCATTCAGATAAGAACAACCAAGAAAATACTATAAACAAGAGTGAAATATCCGAGAAAAACAAAAATAAAGACAAAAATGAAGTTAAATATCTTTCAGACGATGATTTAGATGAACTTCTTAAAGAATAAAGATATTCTCAGCTTACAAGATCTGGATCTAAACGAAATTATATCGATATTAGATTTTGCTACTAATCTTAAAAAAGAAATGAACACAGAATCCTCTAGAAAATTACTTGAAGGTAGAACATTAGGAATGGTTTTTCAAAAACCGTCTACACGTACTAGAGTTAGTTTTGAAACAGGTATGTTTCAACTTGGAGGCCATGCTATCTATCTCGGAACAAATGATTTGCAATTATCAAAAGGAGAATCAATAGAAGATACAGCAAGGACATTATCATTATATTTGGATTGTCTAATGGCTAGAGTTTATGATCATCAGGATTTAGTAAAATTATCTAAATACTCATCCGTACCTATTATTAATGGATTATCCGATCTATTTCATCCTTGTCAAATCTTGGCTGATCTTTTAACCATTCGAGAATACAAAAAAAGATTTAATGGATTAAATCTTGCTTGGATAGGAGATGGATTTAATGTATGTAATGATCTTTTAATTGGTTGTGCTAAAACAGGAATAAATATTACTGCAGCCTCCCCTTCAGGATATGAACCTCCAGAATGGATAGTCAAAATATCGAAAAGAGAAGCAGTAAAAACTGGTTCTAAAATTATAGTAACAAATGAGCCTGTAAGTGCAGTACAGGACGCAGATATAGTAGTGACTGATACATTTGTCTCTTTAGGGAAAGATGATGAAAAAATAATTCGTGAGAATATATTTATACCTAAATATCAAGTTAATTCTGAACTTATGAGACATGCAAAAGATGATGCAATATTTATGCATTGTCTTCCTGCAAAACGAGACCAAGAGGTTACTGCTGAGGTGATTGATGGAAAATCGTCAGTCATTTGGAAAGAAGCGGAAAATAGACTTCATGTTCAGAAAGCGCTATTATGTTTGTTGATAAGATAAATAATCTTATGTATGTATGTATTTGACGGGTCGTTATTATTAGAAGTTGCTCTTTTCTAGGTCGGTCTTTAATCTTAAAGTCTTAAAGTCTATATATAAAAAATTTAATTATTCTTAAAATAAATATAAAAAAATAGTGATGCTATCTATCTACGATCCTTTAGTCTACTTCTTCCAGTCTTTCTAGGAGCAATATTTCCTACTTTTCTTCCTGGAGGCGTAGTCCTACCTACTGATGATTGACGTCCTATGTGCTGATGTCTTCCTCCGCCATGTGGATGATACACAGCTGCTTGTGCAATTCCTCTTACATGTGGATATAATTTACCTCTAGATTTCATATAAATTGATTTATTTCCAGCTTTCAAAAAGGGTTTTTCTTTTCTTCCAGCACCTGCAATAGCTCCTATCATTGCACGACATTTTTGATTAATAAGTAAAAATTTCCCTGAAGGTAATTTTACAGTTACACCTTCGGAAGAATGTGAAAAGACGATAGCTGATGATCCTGCAGCTTTAATTAATTTTCCTCCATCCCCAGCATTTTTTTCTATATTACAAATTAAAGTTCCATCAGGAATTGATTCTAATGATAAAATATTTTTTGAAGTTGCAGGAGCGCCTACCCCTGTTTTAATAATACTGCCTACAGAAGTACCTTCTGGGGCTGGAATATACGATATATTGTTATTATCAAATTCTACTTTAGCTAAAGGAGCATCTCTTCCTCTTTCATGTATTATGTCTACAATTTTTCCTTCATGTTGTTCTTCTAACTTAAAGTTAGGATATCTAGCAGGTAATATCTTTCCTACTGTAATAGCCCTGAACTGCTTTCCTCCTCTTCCTCTTCTACGTACGAGCGTTCGTTTACCCAAAATAGTTCTATA
>DAIPKY010000169.1:0-3422 GCA_036769505.1 Nitrososphaeraceae archaeon | reverse complement strand
ATCCTGGTGGCCATTATAAGGCAGTATGGACAAGAGATGCAGCTTTTATCCTCAAGGATCAATTTCTATCAGGTCACTTTAAAATAGCACTTCAACAAATTCTTTTAATTTGGTCTAATCAAATAATTACAACAAAAAAAGAAGAAAAATTAGTATCTCTTCTATATTGTGATTTAAAAACAAAGCCCTTATTATATGGAAGAGGTTCTCCAGAAATGGGTTTTAATCCAATTAGTGCAGATGACAATACCAAAAATAAATTTGATGGCGCTCTTCCTACTACAATATACTACGAGAAAGGTTTTTGCGAAGTCTATGGTCAAAATCCTGATATTGACTCTATAGCATTAATGATATCTACTACATCATACATTTTATCTAAACTTCTTGATTTGAAAGATAATCCTACTACTAATGCAGAACCTGCAATTACATTATCACTAAATGAAACAATTGACAATGAAAGAAGAGAAGAAAATGAAAGAATTCCTTTCTCAAAGTTTTCATTGAATGATATCATTAACTTTTTGATTCCTCGTATGCTAAAGGCAATAAAATATCTTCAAAATAAAGATAAAGACAATGATGGCTTATTGGAACAGAAACATAATGAGGATTGGATGGATACAATTCTTCGTATAGGAAAAGTAGTTTATAGTCAAGCCTCTTGGATTCTTGCATTAAAAAATTTATCTGTATTGTTAAAGAAGTTTGGAAATCAAATAGAATCAAAAAGGTTAGAGGAAATGACCTTCAGAGCAATATTGGCAGTAGAAGATAAGATGTGGTCTGCAAAAGATGGATGTTACGTTGACCTTCTAGATGCCGATTTGCATCTAGACAAAAAAATGCACAACAGACTTGTCACACAAGATGTTTGTCTTTATCTTGTTGCATTAACAGAAGAAGACAATAAAGATTCAAACCATAAATACATATATAATACAGACATGAAAGAATATTCAACAAAATCCGAGAGTTATACTAATAATATTAATTCAGATATAATATTTGAACATGCATTGAGTACTCTGGAAGTGTTAAAGAAAAGAGTTTGGAAAAATAATTTGCCTTTAGTAACTGAAGCAGAAATTACAAAGACAGGTCCATGGCTTCTTAAAACAAATGAATATCATAATCATACCTGTTGGCCTTGGATCACAGGAATAGAAATACTTGCAAGAACAAGATTTGGCAAGATAGATGATTGCAGTTTTTTACTATCAAAATTTGTTTCAAACAGTGGTATATATCCAAATATGTTATATGAATGGGTAAACCCTTTGACTTTTCAAGGCAGTGGTGCATACCCATTTAGAACAGGAATATCGTCTGTAAGGATAGCTGCATTTGAGTCTCTTATACAGAGCGTAAAATGACAACTTAAGGTAGTATCTATTGTTGATGTTAAATAACCTTTCTTGAATTCATAACCACAATGTTATAAATTATTAATTTGTCTATTCTTTCTTATTGTAGCTATTACTCAACCAGAATTGCTCTTTGGTATGGAAGGATTTCTAAAATTATTGGATATTGTAGTAAATATTCTATTCTAGACATAATGATTACTCTTTTCATTTTATTCTTAAAATATCCAAATATTTTAATGCTGTTTTGTATTTTCAGCTTTTCTAGATCTTTATACTTTAATATCTTCTCTAGAATTAGCAATATTATTTAGTAATAGAGATTTTCATTTTAATAGTTAATTGCCAAGATAAAAAATGACATTAAAAAATTATTAAATATTATTTTAATAATACGATACATCAATTTTTTTTCTGTTCTACTATAAAATCGATGTATAGGAAAGTCCTTTAATATTAGAAATTAAATAAAAATTGTTAGAGTAACTGATCCCATTTTATAGAAGGATTCAAATCCTTCACATTTAGCTGAAAAATAGTAATGAACCTATTTGAGGTTAGTTGGTCTGATTTATACTATAGAATATTAATAAATTAGTAACATATTCAATATCCTATTTGAAAAATATTCTAACCCTTTTTCATGCATGGGACTAAGCAGCTATGAATCCATCTATATAGAGTACATAATAAAAATCTGGCTGAAATATATTTAAAAGTGGATGACCTTACTAAAAAGAGCAATAATAATATTCCAAAATATAGAGAAAATCAATTCTTTATTATTAATACAAAAATAAGAATATTTGAAAATATAACGGCAATAGCTGTTTGTTTTTAGAAAATAGGGAGACTATTGTAAATTAGAATAAAATCAGAATGAGAGTAATTGCATAAAATTTCCATTGTCAAGAATAATAATAAAGGCCAATAAGATGTCATAATAGCTCTTCACTATCAAATTAAATATAGCCTAATTTTTCTATTTAATAAATTGGAAGCATATTTGCTGAATAGTTTCTGTTTATCCTTATTTTTTGTCCTCTAAAAAGAAGCACTGAAACCACCCACTAGCAACTTTTGCAACTTCTTCTAATGTACCTGGTTCTTCAAATAGATGCGTAGCTTTAGGAACAATTACAATTTTTTTCTTTTTTTCTATCTTTGTAAGTTGCTTCAACGCACTTTCATTTAGCTCTATTACTTGCTTATCTTTTTCTCCTACAATCAAAAGTGTTGGAGATTCAATGCGATTTAGAATTTCTGAACTAGCCAAATCAGGTCTACCACCACGTGATACAATAGCATAGACTAAACTAGTCCTTTCAGCTGCTGCAACTAAAGCAGCTGCAGCTCCTGTACTAGCACCAAAATATCCAATCTTTAGATTTCTAAATTGATCATTTTGTGATACCCAATCAGTTGCAGCAAGAAGCCGTTTAGCAAGTAATTGAATGTTGAATCTATGCTCTCGAGTAATATCATCCACAGCTTCCTCTTTAGATGTAAGAAGGTCAATTAGCAAAGTAGCAATACCAGCATCATTTAACACGTTAGCAACATATTTATTTCGAGGGCTATGGCGACTGCTTCCACTTCCATGAGCAAATATGATAATTCCTTTAACATCTATATCAATAGTTTTAGGTACAATTAGATTACCTTCAATGACATTCTGCTCATCATCTGTTATTCTTATAATATCTTGATGATGTAGCTGCTTATGTTCAGAGGTCATTTTCTTAAAATTGTATACTATTAGTTGATTTATTTACTTTTAGATCTATTTTTTTTTATTCATATACTCATAATTAGAAAATATCTGTTTACGAATCAATTGGCATATTCTTTCAATCTTATCCGATGTCCAATCTTTAAATAATCTTTAATGCTCAGAGATGTAGCCCACACAGCATTAGATATAGATCTCAAGCAATTTCTTTGTCTATCTTTTGTTATCCATATAGTATTTTTTCCTTTAGATTTTATATATCACTTAAGATAAGTAGCCTTACATATTCTAACTAGTAATTTCTCATATTCAAATTGCAT
>DAIPKY010000052.1:0-10555 GCA_036769505.1 Nitrososphaeraceae archaeon | reverse complement strand
CATTAGTATATAATGCTATTAATCAAATCCAGGGCTTGAAAACAATTCTTACTGCTATGGGTACTCAAATTGAATCAAATGAGTTGGACAATATTCTAAAAGCAATTAAGGTTTCACATACAACACTTCGTAATATCGGAATTGAAAGGATAATATCTTCAATTAGGATTGATGAAAGACCGAATAAGAGCAATACTCTTGATGGAAAGATAAATTCTGTAAAACTTGAGTTAAAAAAATAACATACATTAGAAAAATTTTTTGATTATATTTTTGTTAATATAAAAAATTACCAATTTAAATATATTTAAAAAATTATTACGATAGCCTATTTTTATAATAATTAAAAATTCAATCCTATTGTAATTGATAGTATTAGTAGTTGAGCTTCACAATATAAGGCTTTAAATTGTATTTCTATAAGGCATTCTGAAAAATGTTTTATGCTAATTTTATTGGTAGATAATCATATTAGTAAAATGTTATAATTTTTTATTACTACTTTAAATAAAATACATTGATTATATGGATACATGTATAAATCCTATTCATTTATTAAATCACCTACAGATAATACAAAAATATGGCAATACATGGATTTGTCAGAATTTATTCATCTTTTATATAGCAAAAGTCTATTTTTTTGTAATACTAAAAAATTTGGTGATCCTTTTGAAGGAAGCCTACCACTATTAAATAATATATTAAATGAACAAAAAGATTATCAAATCCCTAAAAAATTAGTTGAGAGTAAAAAAAAATTTAAAAACGGTATAAAATCACAACCAATAACAAAATGGAATTATCAAGGTTGGAAAAACAGAGTACTTGTAAACTGTTGGCATATGAATAATAGAGAATCTGCTGCAATGTGGAATTCATATTCATATAGAAATTCAGGTATAGCACTACAATCAACATTTAAAAGATTGAAAAATTCAATTAAATCTTGTAAAGAAGACATTATTATAGGTGAAGTGCAATATTTAAATTATCGAAATGAATGGTTAAAAGATAGTTTAGGATGGGAAATTTTTTTAACTAAAAAAAAACCATATGAATATGAGAGAGAATTAAGGGCACTTAATATAGTATATGATAGTGATCTATATAATAAAGAATTTTTTAACACATCTTTTTCAAAAAAATACCAAATTAAATTAGATAAAGATCAAACTACTAAATCAAAGAAAATATTGTCTATGAATAATGAAAAAGGATTCCCCCTATATATTCCTGGAAAATTAATAAAAATAAATCTAGACAATTTAGTAGAAAGTATTTATGTTTCGCCTTATGTAGATGATTATTTTATTGAAGTTATTAAGTCTCTAATTAAAAAATATGATATTTCTAATAAAGATATAATATTATCAGAATTATATTATAAAAAAAATAATGCTTGATCTACATATCATTCATTTAATATTATAATTGTCTAGATATATTAAATAATTATTGAATAGGTTATTGCATAATATATAATATGTTTACAATATTTTATATTTGTATTTTAGAATCTATAATAAAATATTATTATCATTAATAAAATAGTCAAAGTTCATAATATGGAAAAAGTAAAATTTGAATTATAATGCAAAGCAAAATAAATTTTATATAATTTATATTTATGATAGTTTATTAGATTTCTTGCTCTAATTTTAATCTAGATTTATATTTCTTATTTCTTGGTCTGGTTCTTAATCTATAACCACAACATGGACACCAAAAACCGTCCCATTTAATAAAAACTTGACAAACCTGACAACGTTTTTGTCCAGCTAGGTAACGACCAATATTTGATGGCTTTATTGCTTTATGACGTACACATATTCCTTTGCATACCATTTTTAGTCACTCCTAGTTTTACCAATCTAGAATTAGTTATATTAAATAAAATAATATGAGATTGATTTACATGAATTTGATTAAATAAAGTAAGACTCAATCTCATTTAGTCTATCCAAGGAACCATCACTTTTAAGAAGATCAGAAAATTCCATTCCAGTTCTTATCTTTTGTAAAAACAAAACAACCTCTTCATTGTTTACGCCATGCTTAATATCATATTTTATTCTCATTTGAACTTTATGTATTCCACCATATCGTTTATACATTCTTCGTTCAAATTTAGTAGCATCTGGTGATAGTCCCTTAACATGTTTTATTATTGTTTTTTCCATGTTTTTTACATGCCATTCTCTCATAGGAAAACTATTTTGCATCAAAAAAATCAATGTACAATGCAATAAAGCCGTATATAATATAACCTATTAATTCACGCATTTTTAAAGAAAAATAATATTATTTATTACATAAAATAAGCATATGACCTAATTTTAGTCAACTGATAAAAGAATATGAATACAAAACCTACTATTAGAAATAAAAATCACTATTTAGTAATACAAAATTAAAAAGAAGATATTCAAACTGTTTGACGTTAGTGAAATTTACTATTAAATCTGCTCTTGAAAAGTTAAATTAATTAATATTAAGATAAAATAATTTTAGTATATAGTAGAACGGTACAAGATTGTAGTATTGGGTTGAAGAATTTAGTTTTTATATAAATTGGAAAAAGCAAATAACTCCATAGTGATAAAACATTAATTTAGTTTTAGAGCTAAATCATGATAGAATGGATTTATAAATTATAATTAACTGATTATTTATTTTTAAAGATACAATAAAATAATATTATATAATTCAAGGTGCTGTTTACAATTTTATTAAACAGATATATTTTTTTTTAACTAACTGCATAATATCAACATCATATAGATGAATTACATTAAAACTATTACTAAATATTCTAATAATATTCTTGGAGGTTATAACCAATTATTACATTCTATATATATAATTAATATATTTCACTAAAAGAAGAGATTAAAGTAAATTTTTACTTAGAAGAAAAAAATTAATTTTATTGTTCTTTTATAGCTGATTTTACTTTATCTGCAAGATCTTGTGGTATTTCTTTAAAGCCATGTACATCATTTGCATGTTCTTTAATCTTTCTCATTATTTCCTCTTCTGAATCAGCAGTAGTCGTCCAATTACAATTTACGCCTACATCAGAGCATCCAAAACGTTTTGCCATTATTAAATAAATATGCTTAATCTATATAAAGAATTCTATCTTGGATTGTAAAACTCAGATTTATTAATGATAATAAAAAGAGTCTAAAAATTCCTGTTTATAAACCTCATGAGAGCCCTGAATCTGCAATTTCATTTCATTATATTATGGAGATTATTTCTAATAAGACTTTAAGGAAAATTAAATATAATAGAATAATGTAATGGATAAAGTTATTATCAATTAAATTCGGTTATTATGATAAATCCTAAAGAGAAATATTTGTAGTAAAATTTTGACAAGATATATTATTTTGTATTGTTACTAGAAAAAGTTGTTGTATTGCTAAAAGCAATTTTATTAGTTATAGGGTATTTTTCCCAAATATCAGGAGATATAATATTGATGATATTTGTTATTCCTATAAAGATCATAAATCCAACCAATGCTATAAATCCCATCTTTGAATATTTTTTAATAATTTGTTCTTGTTTGTCATAGAAAATGCTAATACAAGAAATAGAAAAAATAATTACTACCATGACTGCTATTACTACAAAAATAGATCTATTAGGAAATTCATTTTCTGAAAATGATGAAATAGTAAGTAGAATTAAAATTCCTCCAATTATTGTTGAATTCACCATTAAAATATCTTTAGACTCCATTACCACATTACCACAATTTATGATCAATATACTTATTATAAATCTAAATTCATTGTGATGGAAGTCGTTATTGATTAATGAAACAATACTGGATCAGAAATGAATGTGAAAATATAGAGCTGAAGATATCATTCTTAAAAATGTCCATTGATATTGTAACTTGCATTATTATATGAAATATGAATATATTTTAAACATCGACAATTATCTTACAATGTATAAGAAAATTTTCTGTAAAAAAATAAAAACCAAAGGAAAAATTATGGTTATATTTTAAGCGTTTCTTATTGTTATCTTCTATGATTTCTCTTTATTATATTCGTCTTCTAAGCTTCTATCTGGGTCGGTTATTTTCTTTCCAACTGCTTTAGCACCTGCCTTTAGTTTATCAAAAGTGCTTTCAGTACCTTCTCTGACATCATCTTTGACCTCACCATAAGAACTTGAACTTGAATCAAAACTATCAGCCTCAGTAGTTGTATTTCCTTCATAACTGGTATTTGTATTTTGAGATGAATCTCCAGATACTTTAGTCATACCTTTTTTTCTATATTTCTCTCTTGCCTCTTCTGAATCAGTTCCTGTCTGACCTGATTCATCAATTTCTTGATCATTTGAATCTCTTTTTACTGCAGTGGGCTCATGAGAGGTAATCTTCTCTGGTGACATTGGATCCTTTCCTTCATAATTTTCGTTTTCTGATGAACTCATAATATCTAGTGAAATATATAATATTTAACAATTGAATAGTGTAATTTTGTTATTTCTGGTAAAATATCAAATTTAGATGACTATTACATATATTTTACTATTCCTTTTATTCTTCAACTACTTCAACAATGTACTTTGCTTAGTTTATTTCATTCTTTGTGATTCTATGGTTGAACATTAAGATTATAGTGAAATTCAAAGATAATAACTCAAGAATATATTCCAAATTTAAAATATTAAGAATTAAAAAGAGTATATTACATATTTATCTTAGAAATGGAAATTTAAAATAAAGAGCAGAAACAATATCAAAACTAGATGGCGTATTATCAGTATCTATACCTGTAGAAAATTCTGATATAGTGGCAGAGTTTGTATACGATAATAGTGAATGTTTAGTAGATATTATTTCAGAAATTAAACATAGCAAGATATAGAAAAGGTACTTTGGTAAGAGGAAATATACAAAATTCCAGTATTAAAGGAAAATACATCAAAATCTTTTAAGAAATATTGGGCTGATAATGTGAAATATAGTCAAACTATTAGATCCCTATCATTCGAAAAATTATATCCAAGTTTTATAAACTATGTAACTACACTTAGACAATGAGCAATGATAATAGAGGATTAGCCTCTGCAGATGAAAAAACAAGAAAAAGAGTGGCAAGTGAAGGTGGAAAAGCACCACATGACGAACGAGGGTTAGAAGCAGCAGATGAAGAAACAAGAAAAAGAGTCGCACGCGAAGGTGGAAAAGCATCTAGTGGTGGCGGCAGAGATAAACGAGACTAATAGCAAAAAAGAATAATTTTCCTAAAGATGGAAAAATAATTCATTTTTTTTATTTTAAGCTAAGCATTATAATTGTAATAGCATATTACATGAAGATCTATACAACATTTACTAATTTTTAACGATATTAAATTTTGCATTCAAAATAATCTTTAAATTAAATGATTTTATTTGTAATGAAAGTCTATTTATTTTGATTATAATAGTATGAATCAAATACTAATTGGTTGCTCAGGATGGAGTTATGCAGACCTTCCAGAAAAAGGTGGTTGGACTAAAGTCTTTTATCCTAATGGTCAAACAAAACGTCTTTCGTATTATTCTCAATTTTTTAATACAGTAGAAATGGATTCTTCCTTCTATGAAAAATTTTACAAGTATATGACTAAACAGACTTTTATTGGAATGGATAAAGCTACACCTGACCATTTTGAATTTTCTATAAAAGTTCCGGAAACTGTTACTCATATTAAAAGATTAGATGTTAATAAAGGGGCCATATCCTCACTAGAGGAATTTCTTGATAAAATTTCACCACTGCAAATAGCAAAAAAATTAGGTGTTATACTTATACAATTACCTCCTAGTTTCACCGTAACTGATTTTAAAAATACTGAGAATTTTCTCGAGAGATTGCCTCCAGACTATCACTATGCATTAGAATTCAGGCATCCATCTTGGAATACAGAAGGTCCATGGGAAATGTTAAAGCATTATAATATTGCAGCAGTAATGACAGACTCTCCGCTATTAGACAATCTCCAGTTTCTTTCTGAAATTACAATTACCTCAAACAACCATTCGTTTATCAGGTTTCATGGAAGAAATACAAAACACAGATACAATTACCTTTATTCTAAAGAAGAATTGATCCCATGGGTTGATAAAGTAAAAGAAATAACTGCCAAAACAAATACTCTCAGGATTTACTTCAATAATCATTATGGTGGTAAAGCAATTATTAATGCATTGCAATTCAAAGAGATGTTAGAATTACCAGTTTCGAATAAAGAAAAGATTGCATTAGACCATGCAAAGAAATATTATTCAAAAACTACTTTGGATACTATAAAAGACCAATAATATTTGTAATAAATTTAAAAATAACAATAATTTAAAATTATTCATTTATTTATATATAAAATAATGAAAGTTTGGATAATATGGAATGAAAAAGAAACCAATAATAAATCTATAGATAAAATATTTTCTACAGAAGAAAAAGCATTAGAATACATTGAAAAAGTTAAAGGAGGTAATAATTCTGATAGATACATAGAAGAATTTGAATTAGATCAAGTTTGAATTCGAGATTTTTCTACTAATCAAGTTTCATACTAAGATAAGATAGGTGTATACTATAATTTCTATCGTATCATAATTATCAATAGCACTGTTAAAATATTGAAATCAGAGTCAAATGTCAAGATTTCAACACGAGGTATATCAAGCAAATGGCTGTTTTAAATCAATTACCAAATACGTGCTTGCTTATACTTAATTCAACAAATAATCAACGTGTAATAACGAAGTATATAAAACTGAATTTGCTCCTCTGTGTTTTCTGTTGAGCCGGTCAATACTTTATCATCAATCATGTAATAACGATCTTATACTGGCAATATTGATTGCAATATTCATCGCATACCTTTCTATATAAACTTTACAATATTTTATTATTAACATTCTAACAGTTTTGTAATTATTCAACATTCTCTTCCCGTAGAATGTGAGATAATAAAAAGTCGAATTAAGCTCAACCCTTAGGTAGCGGTTTATACAATTTATACTTTTTCTGTAAATTAAATTTATTTATAACAAAAAAAATTTAACCAATCAAAGCATGATATAATAATAGAAATCATTCTAAGAAAAAAATATTATAACCAAATCTCTAAAAGTAAAACGAGTTGGCAGAAATATGGACTATAATAGTTTTTGTAATAAGCTTAGTAATATCTACAGTAATAATTTATTTTATTACCAAAGTATTTGGAGAACGAGAAGGAATAAAGTACGCCTTTTTAGCAGCTATTTCTGGATTGATAATCTATGGTATATTTAATAATATTATTGGAAATAATATTATAACAAGTATTATAGGAGGAGTGCTTTGGTTGTTTGTATTAAAAATTATATACAGGATGAAATGGCTTAAAGCATTATTAATTGCATTTATTATTTGGGTTATCACTAGTTTGATAGGATTTTTAATTCCAACTTTGCCTGGACCATTGTAATAAATAAATTATTTAATACTCATCAATTGGATCAAAATATTATTTCTGGTCTTATTTAATCTGTCAATTATAATAAATATGCTCATTAAAAACCCAAATCTGTTAAAGTATATATTATACTATTTTTTTAACAAAATTAAAAATAGCAATAAATATTATAAAAATTTGTATTAATTTATACAAAATTTCTTATAATATATGTCTATCTTTATATTCTCATATTCAGAAAATAATGTTTACCATTTAATAACCATAAAATAAATGTAATGAACGACTATGAAGATTTACCTTTTTGTAATTAGTATAATAATTTCTCCCTTATTAGCTATAAATTATGTATATCCTGAAAGTATTAGTAATAATATTGTTACTAATTCGATTATAAATAAAACACTATCTTACAGAATGGAACCATTTCTATTAATAAATGGAACTGATTACAAAGATATACCTCATAATAATACATTAACTCTTCAGAATTTTACTATTGCATCGTGGATTAAAACTAATCAATCTATATTATCAGAGCCCGCTCATGTCATAAATAAAGGAGGATTCAATACTGATGAAAAAGGTGCAAATATGAATTATGGTATTTGGTTCTCAACTAATGGAACAATTCAAGGAGGGTTTGAAACTGAATCTGGTGAAGATTTTGAAGTTACTTCTAAGAAACCATATAATGATGGCAAATGGCATTTCGTTTTGTTATCGTATAACGGAACGTTATTAAGACTATATATTGATGGAAATGAAATATCTTATAAAGAAAGTGAAGGAGCAATACCTGATTCTACCGGTGATCAGCCTTTAAGAATTGGAGCAAATTCCTTAGAAGAAGATAAGTTTTTTACTGGTTATATTGATGAAGTTAGAATTTGGGATAGAGGATTAACAAATAATGAGATAAACGATATCTATAAAGAAAATACAAACAGAATACATTTTAAAGATGGTCTAATACTATATCATAATTTTGGGATCAACAAAAATGAATCATTATCAAAAGAAACTACTGAAAATCCTAAACAGATTTTAAAATTACAATACAAAAAAATTTTAAATTTATCAAATAATACTAATTTAACAAAAAATTTTTTATCAGATAGCAATATAATTAATAAAGAAAATACAAGCAAGATACTATCTACTATAGCAAATAACAAAACAAAAAATCATACTGCAATAAATACTTCAATAGAACAATCCACCAATAATAATAATAATAATAATAATTTTGTATTTGTTGTAACTGGAGATTGGGATTGCAACAAAAACACAGAGAATACAGTTAACAATATCAAAAGTAAAAGTCCAGATCTAGTTGTATCTACAGGAGATATGTCATATGGTGATAGTGGTGATTGTTTTTATAAGGTTGTAAACCCTATCATCTCAAAATTAAAGATTTCACTAGGAAACCATGACACACCAGAAGATGGTAGTGCATCATTACAAAACGAATATGAATCATATTTTAAATTAAAAAAACCCTTTTACTCATTTGATTACAAAAATACACATTTTATAATGATGGATTCTACTCACGAAACAAGTATCACATCATCTGATCAACAATATCAATTTGTTAAACAAGACTTGGAAAAAACATCAAAGAATTCGAATATTAATTGGATTATAGTAACTTTACATGAACCATTCTATACTAATCCAGGAAAACATCCTCCAGATCAAGGACTTGCAAAGGTATATCATCCACTATTTGACAAATATGGTGTTGATCTAGTATTAGCAGGACATAATCATTGGTATGAAAGAACTCTTCCTTTAAAATTTAATGATAATGCTCCTGCTTCCCCTATTGTAGAACCTGAAGATGAAACTGAGGGTGAGGAAAGAATATCTGGTAACGACGATCAAATCATTAATTTTGAAACTCTTGGTGACACTGCTACCATCAATAAATTTGATGATTCCGACAATCCAACATTTATAACAATAGGCACAGCAGGAAGAAAACAACATGATCAAAGCGGACATTTACCTTACATTACAAGTGTATGGGACAATGGATTTGGTTTTCTAAAAATTGAGGTAACTAAAAAAGCATTGTTTGGTGAATTCTATGCTAATGAAGCTGCTGATAAGACAGGAAAAAAAATAATAGAACCAAATTATCTTATCAGAGATAAATTTGCAATCTCAAAACAATAGAATAAGTAAAAATCAATTTTTATTTCACTATTTCAATTTCTTCAGATACATTATTCAGATATATTACAAAAAATCATATTCTTAATTGCTCATGATAACTATTATTTTTAATTAAGTTAAATTACATGATTTATTATATTAGTTATAGACTCCAAATATAATTATAATTGTTATTTACTATTACCATTACTCAATTATTGTATAAAATTAATTATATGATATCTCTATTACAATTCTTTAATTATTAAATTTGGTTATGGTTTAAAAAAATAAACTTTTATTATCATTAATCTTCTTAATTATCCGCCATCTATATTTACAATTTTTACATTTAGCATAATATTATTACTATATATTTTAATGCCTTATCGCCAATTGTTATAGTTTCATCAGAATGTAGAAAACGTGAAGACTAATAAAGTCAAATCCAAAGTGAATGGTTTCAATAATAATATGGTAAAATAATGAGAAATTTATGGATTCTGAAGGAATAAAACCCTTGTACTGTTACTTTGAACTAATGAAATGAGATATTTTAATGATTATATATAAGGGCAGAAAAATTTTACTCTATACTTTAAGATTCTTAATGATAAAAATAATGATTTTGTCAAGATTCTAATTTATAAAAAGTTGTTGAGTAATTTTCTACAATAATTATTACCTTAATGATAATTTATCCTTATCAAATTTCTATTCCAAAGGTAAAAATTTTATCTAAAGAAAATTGTATATTAAAGTGAAGAGAAATGAGTAAAAATGTATTTATTTTAATTTTGCTTTTAATTATAGTGTTTAAAGCATTAGCATTTTCATATTTATTTTCACTATTTTTCAAATAATAGATGAAGAAAATTTACCGAATATAATAACATAATAAT
>DAIPKY010000168.1:0-3489 GCA_036769505.1 Nitrososphaeraceae archaeon | reverse complement strand
TAATGTAAAGCAAGATATAGGACAACTAGCTGAACAACAAGCATTTGGTGCAGATATTGAACAAAAAATTAGTCAAGCAGCAACTCAGATTGCTAAATCATCAGATGATCCAGGAAGCGAAGAATCTTCAGATGTTCAACAAGTAATTAGCCAAATTGCAAAACAAAGTGCTTCAGGTGGTGGTGATGTTAACCAAATTATTAATCAAATATCAACACAAATAACTAATAATCCAAAAAGTGATTTGGCGATATCATTAGGTAATCTGGCAGGTTTATATGGCTCAGGTAATTATGATGGATATAATAAAGCTGTTAAACAAATAGCGACACAAATAGCAATTGGTGATGATATTACTCAGACTATAATACAAACTGGAGATATTACAATAAAACAATACTTTAAAAATAAAATAAAATATGATATCGATTATTACGATAAACACTATAAAAACCATCATGACAATGACAATATCAAAATAATTAAAAAAATATATAAGAGAGATAATTCATGTCCAACACAATCTGATTCCACACTATTAAAAGGAAAAATCCTTGGAAAAGGAGTCATAGTCTTAGCAGATTTTGAACCATGTAAATTAAGTGATGGACGTGCAACTCTAAATATTCCAATTAACCCCAATCTAAAATTCGTAGTCTTGTCTATAGACAAGAAAGGAAATGATCATGATGGAGCAATAGTCACGAAACAAAAAATCCAAAGCCTTAGCAAAAATACTGGTTTATATGTAGTAAATTTTGATGATAAAATGACTGGAATTGACCCAATAACAGGAAAGAAAAAAACAATAGATGAAATTAATGGACTAGCATTGTATAATACTGCTACAAAGTCTCTTAACTTTAACTCAGGAAACAGCCTAGCACTAACTGCTGTTCTCAAAAAATAATTTTTTTTAAGTGTTTATTTTATAATAATTACTCGGATAATATTTGTAGATTGTCAATCGGAAAATATGGTCATAAGCTATTTATTCAAACGTCACTCTATTATTGCTCTTTCACATGAACTTAAAAATGGAAATCTAAAACCTACAGAATTAGTTGAATATTATTTACTAGCTATTAAAAAATTAAATCCAAAATTAAATTCTTTTATAACCATTTTAAATGAACAATCTTTGCAAGAAGCAGAAAGACTGGAAAGTGAATTGAAAAGAGGGATTTATAGAGGTCCACTTCATGGTATACCATTTTCTATCAAAGATATTATTGCTGTTAAGAATGTACGATTAACAGCAGGATCAAAATTATTTCTAAATCATATCCCTAAATTTGATTCCACAGTAATTAAACGTATGAAAAAAGCTGGTTCTATTTTAATAGGGACAAATAATTTAAATGAATTCGCAGCAGGTATTACAGGTAAAAATAATTTATTTGGAGACTCAAAGAATCCCTATTCATTAGATAGAATGTCCGGTGGTTCAAGTGGTGGTTCCGCAGTAGCTGTTGCAGGAGGATTAATACCTTTTGCATTAGGAACCGATACAGGAGGCTCAACAAGAGTTCCATCGTCTCTTTGTGGCATATTTGGATTCAAGCCTACGTTGGAGTCTATAAACAATTATGGAGTATACAAATTATCACACTCACTTGATCATATTGGCATAATGGGTCTAAGTAGTATAGATCTCTCAATAGTATTTAGTACTGTTCGAAAAAAAGGAAGATTTGTAATGTATATGAATGAATTAGAAATACAAAAATTATCTTTATTAAACCTAAAGAAGCTATTGTTACAAAACAAACAAACTATTACTATCGGACTTCCTTGTAATTATTTTTTGGATTACCTAGAAAAAGGTGTAAAGTATTCCTTTAAGAATTTTATCAATTTATTAAGAAATGATAAATCGCTTTCTTTTACCAATGTGGAAATTAACTCAAATGATTTCTTTCGATCTTGGTCAATTGTAAGACTCTTTGAAGCATATAATATTCATAAAAGAGGAATAAAGAAAAAATTCAACTATTATGAGTCTGAATTTAGGGATCAATTATTAGAAGGATCTAAAATCAAATCGAGTGATTATCATGAATCTCTAAATATAATAAAAAAACTAAAAAAGACTTTTTTATCTTTATATAAAAAACTTGATTTTATGGTTTTACCTACAACTATTATATCTGCTCCTTTGCTTTCGGAAAGTACTATTCATATTAAAGACAAAGTTTTTACCGTTAGAGAATCACTATTGAGAAATACATTTCTATTTAATAGCATTGGTTTTCCTGCGCTTACCATTCCTTTTGGCTATTCTTGTCCGTCTAATATGCCGATAGGAATTCAACTAATAGCAAAACCTTATGATGATTATAAGTTGTTAATGTTTGGAAATTATATTGAGAAGCATTATATGAAGAGCATATAAAAATATGAAGGTGATCGTTTAATAAGAATCTTGATATATTATATAGTGAGGTTATATATATGTATAAAAATGTAATTGTTAATATTGGTAAAAACTAAACAAATCCTGGGGATTTTAGGTATATTAATGGCAGTCATAGGTGGAGTCGCATGGTTTTTTCAACAAAAATTGCCCGCGTTAGTGTTGTGGGGTGGAGCTGCAATGATTATGTTTCACCTAAATAAGAGAAAAAAAAATAAAATAAAACAACAGTAATTTTAAAATTATATATTAAATAATGGAAACATAATAACGTAATATAAAAATCATATTTCTTGGTTAAACTCCATAGGAAGAACAGCATGGATAGCTGAAAAAACTACATTACAACTATGACAATAAAATTCATACTTATGATAAGCGGGATCTTGAATATCTTCTGATAAAATCACATAACGCGATAAATGACAACAAGGACATCCATATAGATATTTGTCAAATACTTTTCTTTTATCTTTGTTATAGCCAATCCTCATTTGATTAAATTTTAGTTCTTTTAAACTTAAACTATTTGATTAAATTCAGGATTGATTTTTTATATAATAATAATTCATATATAAAAGAGAAAATATTTTATAGAACATTTTACTATATAACATGCCGTTTTTTTAAAAATAAGCAAATTTAAATTTGTTACTAACTCATTATATGTGTTACCAAGATAGGGAAACAAGAAAGAGTTACGAAATATACGTTGGTTTATCAATAAAGCAAAATTCCATAATGGGAGGTAAGGTAGAATTACAATTAGGACATTTTACTGAATCTATTTCTTGGGAATATGTTTTACCAATTACATAATCCTTGCAAACCAGACAATATCTTATGGACCTAAAACAATAATCCATGTTATACTATAGTCAAAGTAACTATTAAATATGTCTAATTTTAGTAATTTTTATTAGATATTCTTTTCTTTTTTTAAAAACTTTATAGTTATAATCTTTATTATTAATTTATGCATCAACAAAAAATTCATGACGATCTGCGAAGCATTGCGAAAGGAAATGTTCTCTCTGATGACTGGAGTAAAAAAATTTATTCTGTTGATGCGA
>DAIPKY010000167.1:0-3532 GCA_036769505.1 Nitrososphaeraceae archaeon | reverse complement strand
GGATTCTTGTTTTTTTTATTTAAAAGAATCATCAATATGTTTATAGTCTTATTTTCAATTCTCGTTCTCACAATCTCTCTTCTGGGACCAACAATGGACAATGTAATTAAGGATTCTGTGAAATATAGTGTTATAGATAGTTTAAGTAATCAAAAAATCGAGTTTAAGGATATTACAGAACGCCAAAGATATCTCGATCAACAGATTCAATTGCAGATTAAAAATTTAGGATTAGGAGAACCATGGTATTCTCCAAATCGATTTTTTAATACTTTACTCAAAGTTATGGTATTAGATCTTGGAAAATCGAATTTCTTCGTAAGTGATTCAGGATCATCATCTGTAAAAGATATAATAATTGAAAAAATTCCTAAAACTCTTTTACTTTTTACAACATCAACAATGGTTATTGCGTTAATAGGCGTTTATTTGGGAGTTTTTTTGGCCAGTCGTACTGAATCCAAATTGGATAGAATCAATTCAATCTTTGCTATTTTCGGTAATAGTACTCCCATCTGGTGGTTCGGAATGATAATGATATTTATTTTCGCCTTCTCGCTAAATATATTCCCAGCCCGTTCAACACCATTAACTCCTCCCGATGATCCATTATATTTTTTTGATTTGCTATATCATATGATCCTTCCATTTATTACAATGGTAATTCTTGGGTTCGGAGCTGTCGCATATATTGTTAGACATATAGTTTCTGGAATATTACAAGAAGACTTTATCAAAGCAAAATTTGCAATGGGTATTCCTAAAAAGAAAATACTTTACTCACATGCTCTTAAAAATGCAGCTCCTCCTATAGTTACAATGATAGCTCTTGGTCTAGCTGGATCCTTTGGCGGAGCTTTTACTGTTGAAGTAGTCTTTGATTGGCCAGGAATGGGAAAATTATATTTTGATGCTATTGGATTGATGGACGTTCCTATTATTATCGGACTTACTTATGTCTCTACATTGATATTTCTTGTAACAGTTTTTTTTATAGATCTAATTTATGCATATTTTGATCCTAGGGTGAAATTAAATGAATAAAAAAGAAGCTAATAATAATAATAATAACGATCATACACATTCTGACAATGAAACTAACAATAACAAAAATTCTGGCTCTAATCCCAAAAATATAGAATTTGTAACTTCCAAAAAGAACTTACTGCTGAACAATAAAAAGGATAAGAAATATGCTGAAAATATAAATAACAATTTAACTTTTATATCTGGATTTATTCGAAGTAAAAGCGGTATCGCAGGAGTGGTTATTCTTTTAATCTTGATATCTATGACTGTCTATGCTTTCTTTGGTATCCCTTTTGCATCTTTTAAAGAATGGAACAATCCCAATTATTGGATCGATAATCCTAGGCTTGCATCCCCCATATGGAGTGATTTTTTTGGATTTTTCGGAAGAAACATACCAGAACATCTGATTCTTTCTTCTTCTATTGATAATAATGACGTGACTAGTAGCAAAAATAAGGTAAAAATATCTACTACAAATGAAAATGGTATTACTGTCGTTACCCATTCATATAATATTAATTATAATTCTGATATTCCACCAAATGATTTTATGATAACCTATTCACTACATAAAGAAGAAATTCCTCCTGCCATTGAAATAGAATTAATAAGACCAAACAAAAATAAATTTGATATTTATTTCGATTCAATCACTCCATCAGTCTCTGGTTCAAATCAGAGCATAACATTGGGAAGAATATTTTCTACAGATAATTTAATCCATCAAAAATTACTTGATTACTTAAAATTTTATGATTATAAACAAGAAACTTCAAAACCTGAGATAATGCTATTTTCAAATCAGGATACGCGATCAATCATGAAAGGAAATTATACTTTCAATGTTAAATTTTATCTCTTCCATAATGAAGACGAAATTATAAATTCCAAATTAATTCTTGGAGGCGAAAAATTTGGATTAATGGGCACAGACGAATTACGTAGAGATTTAATGGTTGGATTGGTATGGGGGGCACCTGTTGCTTTATTTATAGGTTTATCTGTTTCTACAATTTCCATTGTAATTGGCATGATATATGGTGTTATTGCTGGTTACAAAGGAAAAAGAACAGATGAAAGTCTAATGAGACTTAATGATATTTTCTATTCTTTACCTACTCTACCGCTATTGATTATTTTGTCTTTATTTATAGGAAGAAGTATCTTTCTTATTGTTTTATTTTTAATATTTTTTGGATGGATGGGTACCGCTAAGATTTCACGAAGCCTAGCATTACAGATAAAGAATTTCCAATATGTTGAAGCAGCACAGCTTATTGGACAATCAGACATCAAAATAGTCTTTAAACATATAATTCCTCAACTACTTCCTTTAACTTTTGCAAGCATTGCTATTTCCGTTCCAGGAGCAATTCTAGCGGAGGCTTCGCTTAGCTTCATCGGCCTAGGAGATCCATCTATTCCGACATGGGGTCAAATACTTCATGAAGCTCATATAGCAGCAGCTGCATCGAGAGGGCTATGGTGGTGGTTAATTCCTCCTGGTATGTTAATTGCTTTAACTGGACTAGCATTTGTTCTTATTGGAAATACAATAGACTCTATTCTGAATCCCAAGATGAAAAGAATGTAACTACAATTGACATATTCCTCTCCCCCTTTTTATCAGTATCATAAAAAAAAATTTATTTGTGAAAATTTCATAATAATGAATGAATACATTCATTGAAAAGGCCCATGATCAGATATTAAGACCAAATTTTCATAAGCTTGTTATGTTAGTTACTATGTTCTTTATAATTCTTGGATTAAATTTAATGGGTGATAATGATGATTCATTTGCACAAGTAAATACTTCTTCTCCTTCATCCTTATCCAATAATAGTCAACAAACACAAGAATCTCTAGGATCAACAAGTAGAGATGCTATATTATCTTATGAGCAAGGAAATAAATTTTTGAATGCTAAAAATTATGATGAAGCTATAACATCTTATAAAAATGCAATTAAATTTGATCCAAATTGGGCAGCACCTTTAATTAAACAGGGAAATGCATTTTTCGAATTAGCCAATTATACTACAGCTATAGAATTATACGATAAAGCGTTTACAATATTGGGAAATTTAGATGAAAAAGTCAAATCTGTTGATAAAAATAATGGACCCAAACCTTATTGGCTTGATATTTGGTTTGACAAAGGAGAAGCACTTACTAACTTGAAAAAATTCGATGATGCAATAGCTTTATACAATAAATTAATTTCTTTAGATCCTAATTGGGCTAATCCCTGGAATAGTATAGGCTGGGCACTGCAAAAACAAGGTAAAAATGATGAAGCTGTTACTGCATTTGATAAAGCAACCAAGTTAAAACCAACGTGGGCTAAACCATGGAATAGTAAAGGATGGGCATTATACAAAATAGGAAAACTTGAGGAAGCATTATTTTCTTTTGATAAAGCCATAGCATTAGAACCAAAATGGGATAAACCTTGGTTTAATAAAGGAAAAATATTATATCAGCTAGAGAATTATCC
>DAIPKY010000166.1:0-3533 GCA_036769505.1 Nitrososphaeraceae archaeon | reverse complement strand
CCTTTTGGTCCAGGTGGACCTTGTGGACCTGCTTTATTATCTCTACTATGGTCTCTTCTATCATCAAATTTTACATGTTTACAAAATTCCACAGAACTTACGAAAAATCCTTCAAATGGACCTGTTCTACACTCATATTTTTTATCATCTGTTGGATATTTACTATAACTATTGTCGCCATAGGAATTGTCGTTGTCATATTCTTGAGCCAATGCTGTATTTGAAAGAAAACTATTCTGCTGTTGTTGGTTCATGAATAGTATTAATACTAACATTACCAATGAACTTGCTAAAAGTCCAAAAGTAAATAATGACTTGTGCATATTTTGATTACAAAGAAAAAATATATTTGAACTGCGAAAAATAGTAGAATAAGATACTCTATACAGCAGATTAGCGAATGACAATTAAATTTCTCATTCACTAATCATTTTATCCAAAACACTGCTGAAAAATGTTACCTTAATTTATATAATATCGCTAGAGTAATAGATTAATTAATTAATTAATTAAAATAAACTAAATGCTAAATAGTAGTAACAAAAGATTTTTGTTGTTTTTTGATTTTGATCCCTCAATCTGTATTAGACAAAGTAGGGGTATCTAGAGGAACTATACCTTCTAACACGTCCTCAATTGAGGATAAGACTGATCACCCTCTCTTCCTCTCATCTTAGTGTTCTAGTTATTATATCCTATAGAGTTTTTGCTATAATAATAATGGGTCGAACAATACCATCATTTAGAATTGCTGCTGTATTAGAGGAGAAAGAATGGAAACTATATCGAAAATATTTGAGAAATAAGGCTGAGAAAAAAATATTTGATAATATGTTTTCAATTGCAAATTTGTATAACTCGGCTAGTTCTAATGCTGTTATTCCTATCAGAATACATCCTATCATGATATTAATAATATTCCATCATTGTAAGATGATAACAAAAAAATTATTTACTAGATCAATTGGTGATATAAAGAATTCAGATGATAAAAATTATGATGATGATATTAATGACAATAATAATGATAATACTAATTTTATAATATTAAATCAGGAATTAGATAGATAGAAAAATTTCTCTTTTGTCTTAAGGAAACAAAATCGAATACAATTTGAAGAAATGTTACTATCGTTATACAAGTATTTAGATGCAATAAATGCAAAAGGAAAAGAATATTCAACAGAATCATTGTTTATGTCATTGATATTTGAACAGTACAAAAAAATGATATTTTGGAATTCAAACCATAATAATTTAACATCATCATCACCAATTTTATCCGAATTCTTTTAAGAATTAAATTTTATTATTATTATTATTATTGTTTGTTGTGTTATTATCTGGTTGGGTTTTCTTCTTCTTCTTATTCTTTCTTAATTCATCATCACTTTCTATTAACTCTTTTTCTTCCTCGTCATTTGTTGGTAATGCTTCGATTGTACTTTCAGCAATAATATTTTCTGACATCAATAAAAATTAATTAATTGGGACATAAATGTTTTAAAAAACCATTAAACCATGTCAACATTATGAAAATTAGATTGTATGAAATCCAAAATCATTATTTGTTAACTAAATTTTTTGTTAATTCCTAGATTTAGTTAACTGATTAGTTAACTTTTTAAATAGAGTATGCTATTTGATAATTACTGGCTATAGTAACTAACAAGTGAAAAGGAAATTTGACAATTTTGTTAAAAATGAAGTCAAAATTTCTCATCGAAATTGAAATAATAATATTTAGTGTTTCGGTGAAATCTTTATAATAAAAATAAAAGATACTTTGTAAAAGATGAGATCTTCTATTTACTATTACTAATAATAATTATATATTATTAGCCAACCATAACCCTTCCTGTCATGAATGGATGTATTGCGCAATGATAACCATATTCTCCTGGTCTATCAAATGCATTTTCGAATGTATTTCCTGGAGATATAGGACCTGCGTCAAATAATCCCTCTTCATCAGAAGTTACAGTGTGTTGTATTGAATCCTCGTTTGTCCAAGAAACAATAGTTCCTGTAGGCACGCTAATTTGAGGAGGATCAAATGACAGACCATTGTTTGGATCGGCTGCTCTTGGTGCTATAGATACTGAATTCTCTTGAGAAAATACTTGTGTTGTTATTGGATTGGATAAAAGCCCAAAGGCTGTTATTGATATGCCTGTCAGTATTATTAAACTTGAAATAAAAATTTTCATTGTATGCGAGATGATTTGGTGAAGTTTAATATAAAAAAATAGATCTAATTAGTTTAACTTTTGATGTAAAATAATTGATGGAATAATTTAGAAAGAAAAAGATGAGATACTATCACATATTGTAACTGAGCATGGTGGCAAGGTTCATGGTTCTTAAAGAGATTGAGATACTAAAACTTGCCTGCTTGATTTATTGGTATATTATGAAGTTCCAGTAGGACTGAGAGATGAGGTAAAAAGAAAGTTCTCAAATTTCCTTGCTACAAATAATCTAACTTTAAGAAATAGTAAAAGCAGGATCACATAATTTAGTTCAATACTTATTCTCGCACCTAAAAAGAAGAATATTTGATTGTTTGACTCCATATAAACATAACAAATGAAAATTTTATATATTCTTTTATGAAAACGGTATACAAATCAAAGGGAATCATTAAGAGAATTGAAAAAATGGTTGAGAAATAACTACAAAGGATGGAATTGACTGATCAATGGAAGATAAATTAAAAGCCTTGATAAAGGCTTCGTAAAAAATAATAAATTGTATAAATTATCAATTAAAAAATTGTGTTTATATCAATAATTTTAGCAAAATGCAGAAATATCATCTTCTTTTATTGTTGTTGTTGTTTTTGTTCTTCTTTTCACATCACAATTTATCATGATTTTGCAACATTCTAACATCTCTAGTTGATAGACAATTTTACTAGTATGTTCTATATCTCTTCTTGCTATTTTCAATTCATATTCTAATCGTTTTACTTTAAAATTTATTATTTGCTTTAAAGATTCCAAACTATTCTCTTCTTTTTTTTGCTTATTTTGAACCCATTGTAATGTTTCAATTTGTAATTGGAGCATCTCATTTACAATTGGATAATTTTGAGAACTAATATGATATTCTAAAGTTTTAATCCCTTCATTGATGTTTTCTTCCAAACTCCTGTCATATGATATAATCATCTGTTCACTTGAATCGAGTATTATAAAACAAGGAAATCACTTTTCATAGAGGGGGAGAGGATTATAGTGAATGACAAATACCTTTCCTTCGTTAGTTTTTTGTAGAAGGCTATGACACGTCAAATGGTTTTTGATCGGTTAGAGAGGGTAAAGTTTGTAATATTTAGTAATAATTTTTTATTTAATATCTTTTGAAATTCTCATTCTCTGCATTCAATATTTGCTTATTAATATCACTAGAGTAATAAATTTATAATATACATAAAAAAAGAAGAAAGGTTTAGGTTTCTGTTGATACTAAACCCGTCCATTTATAGTAAATGCGTTTTCTATATTACAGGTTTGTGATTCTCCTGCTGC
>DAIPKY010000165.1:0-3535 GCA_036769505.1 Nitrososphaeraceae archaeon | reverse complement strand
TTACATGATTCCATTCTCCTACATATAGTGGGATCTTTGCAATTTTAGAAACATTCATGAGAAGTTGGAGTTTTCTGTCTTGATAATTATCATCAGTAGGAATACCATATAGCGAAATTTTAAAAATAGAGTTTCTATCTTTTGGTATAATTTTTGCCATATTTTCAGATGTTACATTTATAACCGAATCGTTAAACTTTATAGGAATTGTCATGTCTATAACAATAGTCTTATTTGTTTGCTGTCGGAGCTCATTTATCATATATTCATAATATTTTCCAATTTTTGGCCATTGATCTGTTGAAAAAACCTGAGGTTCATTGAGGATCTCGTATCCTTTAGTACTGTTATGAGTATCAAGTAATTTTACAAGAGTTTTCAAAAAATGAGCCTGAAGAATCCATCCATCTACCTCGGTCTCCTGATCGGTTATGTTTCTATTCCACCAATTTGTCCACCACACTCCAGTAGTAGTTGTTGAATTACTCGAAGTTGTTACGCCTGAATCAATTGGATATAGATGCTTATCAAATAAGAAAGAAGGAAAGCCTGTTCCTCTTTTGTAATCAAGCCAGCTAGATGTATGAAATTGATGATTGTCATATATCACTTTTAATCCCCATTTATCTGCCAAATTGGCTACATTTTCCAATTCTTTTAAAAACAATGTTGGATTATTTTCATATGCTTCCCAATATAGTACATATCTGATGTGGTTCATACCTATATTCTTAATTAGTTTAAAACTATCATCATAATAATCACTTGTAATTGTTATATTGGGGAATCTTTCATAATTTAAACTGGTATACATTCCCTTCATATTTACACCAACAAGTTCTTCAGATTTTGTTTGGTTGTTATTATCAGAATAAGATATCGTAAACCCAGAAATGCAAAAAAACGAAAATAAAAATAAAAATAATATTGTAAAAATAGATATAAGTCTTAGATAACTTTGTTGTGGTAGTAATAGTAGAATTAGATTTTTTTCATTTAGCTTGTTTTTAAACATATAGTTTATGTTCATATTTTATTTACACTTGTAATTTTAATTTAATTGAATTTAATTTTCTAATCAAGGTTCTTTATATATATAATCACCGGTATAAAACAAGCTGTATAAAAATTTAAATTTAAAAAATTAATTAAGATTACATCATTATATCTCTCCTCTAATCTCTCCGTCTGGGTGAGATTGGGAATGAACATTGACATATATATTTTGAGATTTAATCAAATTAAATAAATCAGATATATTTTTTCCAGATAAGGGTCCTTTAAGATCAGAGTTATTAATTGTTCCACTCGCAAGGAAGGAACTTTGTACATTTCCATTGACTTTTACCGAACTTGATTCAATCTGCGACATTTTTGTTTCATTTTCGTTTAGAATTATATTTTCTTTGGAATTATTATATAGATTTACTACAACATCACCATTTTCTCCGACTTTACCTTTATGAATATGGATTCCAGTTATGTTTGGAACATCTAGAATATTTATTCGATAATGTATAGTTTTGTTATCATCTAATAGTTCAAAAGAAGCAGTTCCTATACCATTTGTTTTAACAGGAGGAACCTGTTGAGTTCCTGATAATGTTGTATTATAACTTTTATTTGTATTATTGTTATTATTATTAGAATTATTATTATTATTATTATTTTTTGTATTATCTTCATTTTGAATTTGACCATATATTAGTGTCTTACTTCCAGATAAAATTAATATTGTAGTTAATGCAACAGAAAAAGAAAGGATAAGAATACCAAAGCGTGTTCTATTTTTTATCATTTCTATCGAGTATTATTTATATAATTATTTTATTTAACCATTGGTTTACATAGTTAACTTAAATTGTGATGTTATAATATCACAATACTATCAGTTAACTTAGTTAACTAATAAATATATATTTTTTTATAGATATAATATATATCAAGGTTCAAGCAAAATGGCCTCAATACATGATTTAGATCGTTTAATTCATAAAGGTGCTAGAACGAATGATGGATCCGATTTAGGAAATGTAATAGCTGTTACTGGCGAATATATTACTATACAGGGAAAAAAGATTTATAAGATTCCAATTAACTTCATTGACCTTTATAACGGAAGTGAAGTTTTCTTAAATATTCCTACGAATGAATTGCACAATTATAAAATTTATTAGAACTATCACTAACAAATAATTTTTTTTTCCAAGAAAAAAAGAGGAGTACCTTGATGACTGTCAATTCAGTACTAGTCAACTAAATATCCTTCTTTAACTAATTTTTTTTCAATATTTTTTTTACAAATCATATTCTAACACTAAAATAAGATTTTTAATCTTACAGAAACAGGTTTTATTATTTTTGGATATTTATTAGATGTTTATCTGGAATCCCAACTGAGATTGTGTGGTGGCTATAACAAATGCCAGAAGAAAGTATAGTTCAGGGACTATTAATAAACGCAAGTTAGGTGGTATAAATAATTGACCGAATATAGAAAAGATAAAGAACTATCATATATATATAAATCTAGGTAAATAATTCGTTACCATCCAATATACATACTTTGTTAACTTCGTTTACTATTATTTATATAATAAATCAGAAAATAATTATCTAGTATTGCAAAAGAATAGGAATAGAGGAGAAGGAAGAAGAGTAGCTTCAATTGGCTTTTTACCCTTGAACAATAAAAAATTATATTTCATAGTATTTGGAGTTTTATTTGGTATTGGTTCTACTACTTTGTCACATTCTACTTATGGAAATACAATGGTGGATGTATCAAAAAATAGTACTGCAAACACACAGGTCCAATATTCTACTATGGATGAAAATATAGTTGACTTGAAGGTTTCAGAGAGAAATAATAACTTTGTGTGGACATCTATGAATGGGCAGGTCAATCCGGATCTTGATCTAAAATCAGGAACTCGTTATACTTTTCAGGTTGAAAGCATGGATAACAACAACATCTCGTATCAACTCATTATCCAAACTGAAAGTGGAAAGCAATTAACAAAATCAGATGTAATTTCAAATGATAAAACAGATGATTTCTCTTTTACATTTAGCGAGAAAGGAAAATATCAATATCATTGTCAGTATCATCCAAATACAATGCATGGAAACATAATTGTCTCATAAATATATTCTGTGTTTTCTATATGTCACTACCAAAATAATTATTAATAGATAATTTAATATTTAAGAGAATGATACAAAAAAAATTGTTGAATAATAATAATAATAAGAATAATAAGAATAATCAACAGATGAATATATTCATCCTACCATTTCTTCTTTTAACTTTATATGTAATAGGAAATAATATATTCTATTTATCAGCAGCATATGCAGATTTACCAGAAGAAATAAATAAAATCCAAGATTGTAAAAATGCAAAAATAATAGATAAAGCACTTTCAAATTCTAATAGTAAGGAAAATAATAATAATAAGAATAATCAGGATGATACTCAACCAATAGAAAATTTTCATCACATCAAAAAATTTGATTCTAATGGTAAGCTAAT
>DAIPKY010000051.1:0-10823 GCA_036769505.1 Nitrososphaeraceae archaeon | reverse complement strand
CCTCCTGCAGCAAATTTATGACCTCCTCCATCAATTAAATTTAAAGCAATTGCATTACAATCAATTTTGTCATTATTTCTTCTAATACTTATTTTACCATTTTCTCCATAAAATATAGCGATATCAGCATTGGTCACAGTAAATACCTCTTCTGAAAATAAGCTTGTTTGGATATAGGGTGATGATTTAACAAATACAACATTTAAATCATTTATTTTTTTTAATTTTAATTCATTTAATACTCGTTTTTTATCTGTATCTCTTAAAATTTCATATCTTGTATAATCTTCACTCATATCAATATCCCATAATATTCCATTAGCTATCTTCTGAGCCAGTTTTGATAATCTTTCATATGAGTCATTAAAATTGAGGTAATATCTTATAATTTCTGGTAATGGAGTAAGATACTGATTCTTGGTAAAAAAATCTATTGAATGTGCTAAATTAGCTAAATGTTTAGCATAAGCATTATCCGATAAAAATCGTTCATACATTAATTCTGCTGCACATTTGATCCCTGAATTATCCAATATTAACTCGATAAAAGGAGTTACTTCATCTATAGTATTTTTAGACCATGGATGATGATCAAGCCAAATAACTTTATTATTAGAGTTTTTGCAATTTTGAAAAGTACTTATAAAAATACTCAACAAACTATCATTAAACCCAAGATCTGATACAATAAAAAGATTTTTATCCTGCGATTCATTTGAAAAAAAAATTTGATTAATTATTTTCATAAAACTTTCTTTGCTATAATCTAAAAAAAACGTTCTTGCTTGAGGATACCGAATTAAACCTATAGAAGAAGAGAAGATACCATCGACATCAGATTCATGAGAAAATAATGTAACTCTCATTATTTTGTATTAGTTTTATTTTCTTATAAGTCTTGATTATATTAGTATCTTAGCATAGTTGACAAAATCATTTCAATTAATGTAGGTTCATATTAGATTCAGGTTTTAGTATCATTTTGAGTAAGATCATATCAATAAATCAATATCTTTCTAATACAATACTTGTTAATAATACATTTTTAAATCTCTCTTTATATTTAATTTACTAAGTAATATTATGGATTCTATTTGCTATTCACACGCCTGTAAATCTATTGCTATGGAATTGGCAAATGATAGTAATATGTCTCTAAAAGAAATAAACAAAATTATTCGTTCTACAAGTTCTAATTATAAATTGTCTACTGTTCCAAAGAAAGAGCATATCATATCCTATCTTCCAAAAAATAGTAATTATAGACATCTTCTGGTAGTTAAACGAGTGAAAACTGCATCTGGTGTTGCAGTAATTGCAGTCATGCCAAAACCGTATGATTGTCCTCATGGAAAATGTATTTATTGTCCTGGTGGAAGGGAATATAATACTCCAATGAGTTATATTGGAACAGAGCCTGTTACTAAAATAGCACAGTCCTTTGAATATGATGCATATCATCAAGTCAAGTCAAAACTTAATCAACTCTCTCAACGAGGTCATAATATTACCAAGATTGAACTTGTAATTGTAGGTGGAACGTTTCCTTTCCTGCCAGAAAATTATCAAAGAGGATTTGTTAAAAAATGTTTTGACGCTTTAAATGATGATCTTTCTTCTACTACGCTAGAGGAATCTTGTAGAAAGAATGAACATGCCAGCATTCGCTGTGTAGGGTTTACAGTAGAAACAAAACCTGATTATTGTAAAGAAAAACATTTAGATTTGATGTTAGAATTAGGAATAACCAGAATTGAAATAGGTGTCCAAACATTAGAAGAAAAAATTTACCAATTAGTTAATAGAGGACATAATTTAATAGATGTTAAACATTCATTCCAAATTGCAAGGAATTGTGGATACAAAATTGTCGCCCATATGATGCCGGGTCTCCCTGGATCCACACCAGAAAGTGATATTAAGGGATTTAAAACATTGTTAGAAAATAATTTGTATAAACCAGATATGCTTAAAATATATCCGACTTTGGTTCTCAAAAATACTGGCTTGTACCAATTGTATATGAATAAAAAATATCACCCTTATTCTGAAGAAGATATAGCAAATATTCTTTTTGAAGTAAAAAAGTTAATACCACCTTGGGTTAGAATAATGAGAATCCAAAGAGAAATTGAAACTTCTGATATTATTGCAGGATCAAAAAAAGGAAATTTACGCCAAATAGCTATAAAAAAATTAAAAGAAGTTGGTTTGAAATGTAATTGCATAAGATGCCGAGAAGTAGGGCTCCAAGAACTTGAGAATTTTAATCAGGATGAAATAACACTCAATAGAATTGATTACCTTGCATCAGGAGGAAAAGAAGTTTTTCTGTCTATGGAAAATAAAGATAAAAATTTATTATTTGGATTTCTGCGATTGAGAAATATGCCATTTTCTCATAGAAAGGAATTGTTTGAGACCAATAATAAAACTTCTGCGATTATTAGAGAATTACATGTATATGGACAAGTAGTAGATGTTGGACAAAAAAAAGGATCTTTATCATTCCAACATAGTGGCCTTGGTTTTCGTTTAATGGAAGAGGCAGAGAAAATTTCGAAAGATGAATTTCAAGTAGATTCACTTTCTGTTATCAGTGCAATTGGAACTCGCGCTTATTATCGGAAATTAGGATATGTTCAAAACGGTCCATATGTTAGAAAGCAATTGAAGTAACTAACGCCACATTATTAGACCCTATAATCTAGAATAATTATTATTATCGAAAAGAGGCTCTTGAATCAAACTAGTATTCTCTAACCGACTTTGATCTTAAAAACAATTACAGTGAGATATTAAGTAATTAATAAGATATTATCTCTACCGTATTAATAATATAAAAAATTACGATATAGAAGCTCCATATTTTCCTTGTTCTTAGGAGAATATACTTTCTAACCGTTTTTTTCCTTTCCGGAATTCGAGAATATCATTTACAAGAATAATAAGTATACAAATAAAAGTAATTAAAAAAATTGATGCTAGCCTTGATCAACTATAACAACTCTTAATTTGCTAAATATTGTTGCAAATTTATTCTACATTATAGATGTGTGCATTATCCAAATGGTTCTATCATACGTTCAGCTTATTAGATCCTTATGCAAAAAATAAGAATTATAACACTATTATAGGAAAATAAAATGAAATAGTCAATCTAATTATATTTTTTTTATTATTTATGAATATTATTGTTTTATCAATAATATATTGCTAAATTTTAAACGATGTATACAATAGAATTAAAAGTAGATGTATTATTTAGTTATTTAACAAATTAACTTTGTTAAATAATAATATGGTATAGTAAGATGATAGAAAATATTATTGGAAAAGGAACTTGGATAGATAAAGTAGCAAATACGCTCATCTTGAGGGAAAAAAAATTAAATCGGAGTATCGATTCAATAAAAGTCGAAAGTGGATTAGGAGCTTCTGGAATACCTCATATAGGTAGTATGGGGGATGCAGTAAGGGCTTATGGTATTAGCTTAGCTTTACAGAATTTAGGATATAATTCGGAATTAATTGCTTATTCTGATGATATGGATGGATTAAGAAAGATACCCGTTGGTTTTCCTCCATGGCTCAAAGAGCATATTGCTAAACCTGTTTCACATATTCAAGACCCATTCGGAGATTGTCATAATTCATATGGTGCTCACATGAGTAGTTTACTTCTTGATGGATTGGATCGTGTAAACATTAAATACATATTTAAGAGTGCTGCCGAAGTGTATAAAAGTGGTATACTGATTGATGCAATTGATCAAATTCTTACAAAAAGTGAATATTTAGGACAAAAAATTTCAGAATTTGTGGGTCAAAATAAGTTCTTAAATACGTTACCTTATTTTCCTATTTGTAAAAACTGTGGCAAACTTTATGTAACTCATGCATATAAATATATGCCTAAAAACAAAAAAGTATTATACGAATGTTCTGGAATTAAGATAGGAAATAAAGAAATCATAGGATGTGGTTATAAGGGAGAAGCTAATATTGGAAAGGCTGAAGGAAAACTTGCTTGGAAAGTTGAATTTGCTGCACGGTGGAAAATATTCGACGTTCGATTTGAAGCATATGGTAAAGATATTATGGATTCTGTCAAAATAAATGATTGGATCTGTGAAGAGATATTAAACTTCCCTCATCCTTTGCATATAAAATATGAAATGTTTTTAGACAAAGGCGGCAAAAAAATAAGTAAATCTGCTGGTAATGTTCTAACGCCCCAAAAGTGGATGAAATACGGTACACCCCAATCCCTTCTTTTACTATTGTTCAAAAGAATAACGGGAACAAGGCATGTAGGAATAGAAGATATACCTTCATTAATGGATGAATATGATCTTTATGAAGATTTGTATTTTGGGAAATTAAAAGAAACGAATCAATCAAAAATGATTAAGTTACGCGGAATTTATGAATATATTAATCATCTTAATCCGCCAAAAAATAATTCTAATCATATACCCTATCGATTACTTGTCCAACAAACATCTCTTTTTGAAGGAAAAGATCAAATTGATAAGGTATATGAAAGACTTCAAAAATACAAACTAATTAGTGAAAAATCAAATGATATGATAGAGAAAATTGAACTTGCCTTTAATTGGTCAAATGATATTTTAGCAAATGAAGAGAATCATTATATATCACTGAATATAGAACAAAAGAAAGCATTAAGAGACTTAATAACAACTCTAAGATCATATTTAATAAAAGAAAATAGTAACATGGCAAATGATATCCAAACATTAATTTATGAAACTTCAAAAAAACATGAAATGGAACCAAAAAATTTCTTTCGTCTGCTTTACCAAATACTCATTAATTCTGATCGAGGACCAAAACTTGGCAATTATTTGGTTGATCTAGGTATTGATCGAACCTGTGGTATAATTGAAAAATATCTTTGAAATGTACATGTTTAAATTTGACCAAATAAAGGTAATTTTATATACTAAATAAAATAAATGGCAAAAAGTGAGTATCGATTTTATTACCATTACAAATAATCGTCTAAATTTATAACTATTTAAAAATACAGCTAATAAATTTAATATTGTAAATTAGGTAAAAACAATCATAAATATTAATAATGGAGAATAAAATTAAGAGAACTTATATTTCTTGTTTTCAACTTTTCCAATTACATTTCCATTACCTTTTGAATCCACCTGTCCAATTTGGTGAACTTTCATATTGTATTTTTCTATTATACTGATTGTCTTATCAACATTGGCCTTTGGAAGTATTATACATAAACCGATTCCCATATTAAAAGTTCTATACATCTCTTTAAGATCTATTCTACCATCTTTTTGAATTTGCTTAAAAATGCCTTGAGGAGGGGATAAATCAAAAAGGTTGTATCTTACTCTATGATTTAATCGTTTTAATTTTGTAAATGAACCTCCTGTTATATGTGCTAAAGCATGGATGGTAATTTTTCTATCCTTGAGCAATTCCATTATTGGTCGTACATAAATTCTCGTTGGAGTGAGTAATTCTTCTCCAACTGTTTTTGTTATAAATTCAGGAATTTCGCCAAGGGAATACTTTGATAATACCTTTCGCGCTAATGTATAGCCATTTGAATGCAAACCACTACTTTCCAATCCTAATATAATATCGCCAATTTTGATCTTGTTTCCAAGAATAATATTATTATTTTTTGTCATTCCTAGTGCAGTGCCCGAAAGGTCAAAGATTTCGCCTGTTTCACCTGCTAACAATTCAGGAACTACAGAAGTTTCACCTCCAACAATAGCTATTCTTGCTGCTTTTGCACCTGTAATCAACCCTTTCATGACTTTTTTTACCAATTCATCATTAACTTTTTTTAAACCTATGTAGTCTACAAATGCAAATGGTTGTGCTCCTGTACAGATAATATCATTCACGTTCATGGCTATACAATCGATTCCTATAGTATCATAGCATTTCATCTGTTGGGCAACAAGAACTTTAGTACCAACTCCATCTGTATGTAAGGCCAGAACATTATTTCCTAGAGTTATTAATCCGGAATAATGACCAAATCCGGCAGTAATTTTGCCTATTTTTTGAAATGAATAAGATTCACTAATCATTTTTCCAATAATTCTTTGCATAGACTGAATTTTTGGAATATTCACTCCTGCTTTCTCATAAGTATAGATATGTGAATTAGACAATTTATCATTAGTTCAGCCAATTTATAGTTAATAAAACTTTTTTGAAAATGATGTTTTAACCTTTTTTTTATCAACTAACAACTTGAGGATTTTTAAATTAATAAAAGATCGATTTAATAGGAATATTTCATAATTATAATTGAAATATTGAGGATTTTAGATATTGCGAATTGTATTATTGAATTTATCAGACTGGAAGTATCAAGAGCACAATCTCATGGAGTAGTATTGGGTTTAAGTGGAGGAGTTGACTCGTCTGTTGCAGTATCTTTAGCTACCAAAGCGTTAGGTAATCAGAGAGTGATTGGATTAATTTTACCAGATAAAAAAGTATCAGAACAGAAGGATATACGCGATGCAGTTGACATAGCCAAACTACTGGATATAAAATATCAAATAATAGATATTACAGAAATTAAACAAAAGTATATAGATTTATTGCCAGTAGAAAAAATCCCTCTAGGTAACCTTACAGCCAGGATCCGCATGACCTTACTTTACTATTATGCAAATCTCTACAATAAATTAGTTCTAGGCACATCGGATAAAAGTGAAATGATGATTGGATATTTTACTAAATTTGGAGACGGTGCATCTGATCTTCTTCCATTAGCTGACGTATACAAAACCCAAGTAAGAAAATTGGGTACGTATCTAAATGTTCCTCAAACTATATTATTAAAAAAAAGCACACCTTCTTTATGGCGAAACCAAACTGCAGAAAATGAAATTGGAATGGAATATGAGAAGATTGATAATATTTTGAAATATATAGAGGAAAATAATTCCTCCATTAGCAATAAAGATTTAGTAAAAAAAGGATTAAATAAAAAAGATGTAGAATTCATACAAAATCTGGTATTAAAAAATATCCATAAAAAAAAATTACCTAAAATTTGTTATATATCCTCAGAATAATTTTAATATTAATAAAATCTAATTTTTTTATTCCTATTATTTTCATATTTAGGATTGTTTAGACTAGCAGATCACTTTTAAGTAGGACAAATATCCTTCATCTGTATGGTCTCAGGAAGAGACATTAGGTTAAACAGAATTACAAAAAAAGGAAAAATGGTTTGTATTCCTATGGACCACGGAATAACCAATGGGCCCATAAAAGGCCTAGAAAATACTCATGATATGATATATCAATGTGAAAATTCTGGATTGACAGCAGTAATTATTAATAAAGGGATTATCAAGTCATTACCCAGGACTACTAGTATAGGATTAATAACACACTTGTCTGCCAGTACTTCTTTAAGTCCTTATCCAAATAAAAAGGTGCTTATTGGAAATGTTGCAGATGCTATTAGACTTGGTTCGGATGCAGTTTCTGTTCATATAAATATAGGAGCAAAAGAAGAACCTGAAATGTTAGAGATATTGGGAATGGTTTCGGATGAGTGTGATCAATGGAGTATACCATTATTAGCTATGATGTATCCAAGAGGGGAAAACATAAAAAATCCATATGATCCTGAAATAGTAGCCCATGTTACACGAATTGGTGCAGAGGCTGGAGCAGATATTGTAAAATCGGTTTATACTGGAGATTTAGATTCTTTTCGGTCGGTGGTAAAAAGGTGTCCCGTTCCAATTGTAATTGCAGGTGGACCCAAATCTAAAACTGATGCTGACATTTTAGAAATGTGCTCAAATGCTATTGAAGCTGGTGCTCAAGGTGTTACTTTTGGAAGAAATATTTTCCAACATTATAATCCTTCTTCTCTCGTAAAAGCATTATATGAAATAGTTATAGATGAAAAAAATTATAGTGAGATACTGAAAAACTTTGGACAAAGAAAAAGAAAAAAATAAAGAATTGATTATTGCTCCTCTCAGGACTGTTCCTAATCTGGAATTATTTTTAGATAATTTAGAAGAAAATGATATGTTATTTATAGATCCTACTAAAATAAAAACAAAGAAAAATTTTAAAATAATTTATGAATCAGAGCTTGCTGATATTATTATTTGTAAATCTATGGAGGATTTAATCAGAAATAAGACAAAAGATAAATCCTTGGCATATTATAAGAAAGTATTCTCAAACGAAGATATTGATGATATAGAGACTGCAATCTATCATGGTGCCAATTATATTATTGTAGATGCTGATAATTGGAAGATTATTCCACTGGAAAATATAATTGCTAATTTACAAAAGACAAGAACAAAAATATTTACCACTGCTAAAAATTCTGAAGAAGTAAGAACCCTCTTTGCTGTCTTAGAATTGGGTGTAGATGGCGTTATACTCTCAACTGGAAATGTTAAAGAAATAGAAGAATCTAAACAATATCTTAAGCCGAAAAAATTTGAAATAAAAGTATGTGAAATTGTAGATTTTAGAGATGTAGGAATAGGAGAAAGAGTATGTGTAGATACTGTTTCAATGCTTGAAACCGGAGAAGGAATGTTAGTTGGAAGTAAATCCAATTTTCTATTTCTTTTACATAATGAATCAGCAGGTTCCTCTTTTACTTCTCCGCGTCCGTTTAGAGTTAATGCGGGGGCAGTATATTGTTATACTCTTCTTTCTAATGGAAAAACTACTTATCTTTCCGAATTAGAATCTGGAACAGAGATATATATTGTAAATAAGGAAGGCAATTCTAGACTTGTATCCGTAGGAAGGTCCAAAATCGAAACTAGACCATTGAGGTTAATTAAAGCAATTGGCGACAACATTGAAGGAACTGTTATAGTCCAAAACGCAGAAACAATTCAATTAATCCGGGACGATGGGGAATTATTACCAGTTACTTCCATCAAGCGAGGAGATAAAATTTTAGCATTTTTTAAACCTAGTAGTGGCAGACATTTTGGAATAGAAGTTGAAGAATATATTCTTGAAAAATAAACAGTTCTTTTTAGATTATTATAATTGTTAATTCTAAATGACGTCTCTTTGATATCTAATATCAGAATGAATTGTTATTGTATAAAATTTCTTTATTACTTAGTCGATTATTTTAAAGCATGCTAAATATTGATTAAAAATTTATTTTCCATTATGCAACTAAAGCATATTTATGTTGATAAAATTTTATCAGGTGATTGTAAAGAAATAATCTCTAAAATTCCTAAAGGTTCAATTCAGTTAACGATTACTTCTCCTCCCTATAGAAATGCAATTGATTATAATGCGCATATCTCAAAAAATGGATCATATTATCGTGGAAAAACTAACATCAATACAAAAGAGTATCTTGAGGAGATGATTGATATTTTTAATAACAGAATTTACAATGCAACCAAAGACGGTGGTTACTGTTGTATAGTTATAGCTAATGAAGTTGTAAATGGTACGCTCTTACCACTTCCTCATATGGTTTTATCACAATTAGTTGAACCATTCGGAAATTGGAATCTTCATGAAGAGATAGTTTGGCACAAAGTTACCGGAGGAACCAATAGGTATGGTTCATTTGTTATCAATCCCTACCCAAAATATTATAGAGCTAATATTATGCATGAACTAATTTTAGTTCTTCGAAAAGGTAACGTTAGCAGTGGAAGAACTGAAAGAACAGAAACATTACCTGCTACTCATGAAGAATGGACAAAGGAAATTGCAAATTCAGTATGGCATATAGCTCCAATTCCTCCTGGTTATATAGAACATCCATGCCCGTTTCCTGAAGAAATTCCATACAGATTAATGAAATTATATTCTTATGAGGGAGATACAATTTTAGACCCTTTTAATGGTAGCGGACAAACAACCAAAGTTGCTTTCCATTTACAACGTCGATTTATCGGCGTAGATATCATTAATGAATATGTTAAGTTAGCTCGCTCTCGACTGAGTGAACCAATACATATTAGAGCAGAAGCATTAATTGCAAATTGGAAAAAAATTCCTTCTCATCATAATTTATAGATTTATTAACATTTAATTGCTTTTATTTATTTTGTTAGTCATTAGTTAGACGTTTTCAAGTTTATAAAATATTTATATTAATGTGTACAAACAATTAAAATTTAAAAAATTTATATTCATTTAACTAATTGTATCAATGAATAGTTTACTTTGGCAGGAAGAATTTGCGTTTCAATTGGTGCAAATACAATTAAAGAATTATCTACTTCAATAAAGAAAGCATTAGATTTAAGTGATTTTTTAGAAATTCGGTTTGATTTTTTAGATCAGTCAGAAATTTCTTCTTCCATTCAGATTATTGAATCTATTAAATCGAGATCTGTATTTACATTGAGGTCGTCAGAACAACAAGGTAAGTTTACAGGAAACAAATTTGAAAGACTTAAACTTCTAAAAATGTTATATGATACAAATCCCATGTTATTAGATGTAGAATATGATACCATAACTACAGACCACTCAATAAACAATTATCTTAAAGACAAATCCAATGTCCTAATTTCGTGGCATAATTTTTTTAGTACACCGTCGGATGAATATCTAGAAAAAAAGATTTACGAAATGAAAAAATTTAGTAATAATATAAAATTAGTTACCATGGCAACTACTATTAAAGATTCTCTCAGATTATTAAATTTATATGATAAATTCCAAGATATTAATTTAATTACATTTGCAATGGGCAATTGTGGTATCATATCTCGAATTTTATGTACATTTTATGGATCTCCTTTTACTTATGGCTC
>DAIPKY010000164.1:0-3564 GCA_036769505.1 Nitrososphaeraceae archaeon | reverse complement strand
CAGATACATAACTGGCTGAAAGCGAATCATAATTTGCATTTATATTATATCCTTCGATTGCTTTATTATGAAATTCTAATTTAATTTCACCATTATGTCCATGAAGGTTTGCAGTGAACATATTTTTATCTTCTTGATTATAAATACCTACAATATATGTTACATGTGAAATAGTTTTTCCTGTCTTATTATCAACCAATGCAAAATTAATTATCGCCTTTCCTGCTGCTGAATCTATTTTTGGGTTATTGAAATTTAGAGCGAGTTCTCTATCTCCTACAATTGAAGGTGGAAGATTATGGCCGTGTCCGCCTAGCATTTGTCCATATGAATCTTTAAGAATATTATAATCAATTGTTAACGATATTAAACTTAAAAATGCTATTGATAAAAAAAATCCTACCATTACCATGTGATATATTCGAGCAAGTTTCATATCCAGTTTCATATCTGCTAAAAATTTACAAGATTCAGTATTTAAAGTTTGAATTTTTTTTATTATTTTTAGAAATATAAATAGATTTATGAATGAATTTTTCTAATGTACATAAGCGGTAATTGATACTATTCGAACAATTAAGCTTTAACAAATAATAATCATCTGATCGTTTAGCTGTAAAACTATCCCTACTTTATGTATTTAAGTTACCTTAACCTGTTCGCAATTTTATTGTCTAATATGTTCTTTTGTTGATCCTAATAAAATTAATCGAATGAATATTCAAAAAAGAGGCAAGTTTTACGCTAAAGAATGAAGAAATTTTTTTATAAATAAAATGGAAAGTATAGTATACTTGTTCTGGCAAGACAATTAATGTATTATAATCATATTAGAACCTATTAGATCTATATCCTGGGTAAATATGAATATTTCTCAAGTTGACTTTGTTAGAATTGACAATAATATTGGTAAATTCTATCTATATTGTATTTGGTATTTCTTTCAATCTGTTCCAAAAGTATGTAAAAATTATATGATAGAATTGTAAAATTTATTTGCTCAAGAAAATCTTTATAGAAAATTAATTGTAGAAAGAGGTAAAAATTGAAATGGGTTAGGCGATTTTATCGGCCTAACCCATTGTGATGACTTGGCTGGGATTGATCACAGAGAGTGAGGTTGCAAATATGTTCCCCGATATACATTAGTGATGAAAATATTTAAAATTTTTTCTCATCTGAGAATTTGAATGGTAAATAATAGATATGATAATATCATAACTTTGCGGCGCCGAAAAATTAGAAAAAAAGGAATTTTAAAAAAGCAATAAAATTAAAAATTATAATTTATAATTTTAGATTTAGATGCTAGAAATTCTCAACTAGCCCATATCTTTGTGATTATTCTGAAAGTCAAAATTCTAATTATATTTCTATTTTATTTAAAATTAAATCTCTCTTAGGAAAGTTTAACAAAGAAATTTGTATAAACAAATTGGATTAAAAAAACAATTATTGATAATAAAGTTATATTGATAATAAGAATAAAATTAGGTTTTAAAATTTATTTTTCTTCTAAAATAATTTTATAATATTATACTATTAATTAGAGCAGATTCCTGTCTAATTATAAGGAACAAATTGTCATATTCCCCAACTTACTTTTTTAGTTGGAAAAATGTGGATAAATGGTGCCTCTTTTTCCCTCCAAGGATCTTTTTTAACCCATTCAAATTTATTATAAAAAGCATTAAAAAGATTTACAAACTCTTTACCACTCTCTATAATACTTGCTATTCCATTAATAGCAATTCCCTTATTTCCTTCTTTTCTATCATAAATATCAATGATGAGTGATACTCGATTATTTTCCTTCAAATTATGGAACGTTCGGGTTGTATAGTCTGTAGCAAACGAGATAACTCCATTATCATAAATATAACATACTGGGATAACATGAGGAATATTGTTTTTAGCAGTTGCAATTCTGCATATTTCATTAGCTCTAACAAACTTTGATTCCTTTTGTGAAAAGATTTTCATAACATCAGTTGACTTGAATTAAATTTTATTTTTATTTATAGTTTAACAAAAAAAAGAATTTATTATAATAATAAGAATATTTCTTTATATTTTAAATATTGTTGATACGGTAGATCCTTTATGTCCTCAAATAAAATTAAATGTTTGCATATTCTTGTAAAAAAAAATAGTGAAGCATTAATGGTACTTGATAGATTAAAAAATGGTGAAAGCTTTACAAATTTAGCAAAAGAATTATCGATTGATAAAGCAAGTGGTAAAAGAGGAGGCGACTTAGGATTTTTTAGAAAAGGAATGATGGTTAAGCCATTTGAAGATGTTGCATTTAGGTTAGAAAAAGGTCAAATTTCTGAACCTGTAAAAAGTGAATTTGGTTATCACATTATAAAAAGGATTAGTTAACAAAATCCTTAACTTCCTCTTTATTATATTGTAAATTTGTTAAATGAAAATCTTTCACAAAAGATTTTAAATTACTATAGTAGGAATTTAAAGAGTATAAATGATAGTTTTAATGATGACTATTATCCAATCTTTATATTTTTGCTAGAAGAAATTAAAGCAATGTTATAAAACCTTAATTTCTCAAGGAGATAAATTCTTCTTATAAAGATAAACAAGTCATTTGGTTTTTATCGTCATAAGTTGGTTAAAACAAACATATCTTTTGTTATTTCCTTTTTGTTTTAAAGAAAAACCCTACCTCATCGCAATTAAATATATCCTAAAGATAGATAAATTTCATTTGTGAAAAACTATTTTTTCTTAATGTTCATTGTTTTTCGCCTGCTTTTTTTAGCTGATTTTTATATTTAAGTTCATGACATACTGAAAAAAAGTCAATAATTTTGTTATTTCAGCTAAAATTTATATAGATACCCTTAAAATAATTAGTGCAGTACTATTTATTAAGAGAACGAAATTTTTTTTTATAGAATATCTAATAGTAATTAAGATAGTCACAATATAACTCATAATATACATAGTAAGTTTGTCTATAAGGATATTATACATAACTTTATTATAATCTTAATATTTACGTAAATAATAATTATAAGAAGATGTTATTAAAAAGGGCTAGCCTTACTTTTGTATTTTTAATTACTTTTACTTTAGTCTTTAGTTATCTAAACATGAATTATCAACCTATATCTGCTCAAGTGTTTGAGTTTCAAGAAGACGATTATTTTGATGTCGATGAACAGGATAGAAGATCCTCAACAAATACTAATGATAATTATGATGATTCATACTCAGATACAAATGATGAAGAAAGTGCAAATACAAATGAAGATTATGACGATGATTCTTCAGAAAAAAAATCTTCTAAAAAAAAGAAAAAAGGCTCTGAGAATATGAATCAGCCAAATTATGACATGAGTAACGGCGAGATTCAGACATATTATGTTCAAAAATATGATTTAAACGGTAAATTTCTTGGCGGTTTCGGATCCAAGGGGAATGGTGATGGTCAATTTCTTCATGCCCATAACATAGCGGTAGATTCACAGGGAAATATCTATGTCACCGATGAACAGAGAATGAATGTCCAAAAGTTTGATAGTAAAGGTAATTTCTTAT
>DAIPKY010000163.1:0-3571 GCA_036769505.1 Nitrososphaeraceae archaeon | reverse complement strand
AATTTGTTTTTTTTATTGTTTTGGTAAAAACTTGATAAATCAAATTATTAAGTATATTTTGTTTCATTTCTTTAAAATTATTATAAGTTATTGTTGTTAATAGCTTAGCTTATTATTATTATTATTTACTTAATTTTCAGCAATTATCAATAAAAAGAAATAGGGTAGTTATTCTAAATATTTACTCCCTTTTTACTAATACATAATGAGGAATATTTGACAATGTTGCTGGATAAGACGTCTTGTATTCCCAACCTTCTCTTAGTAATCTTCTTGCTTCGTCTATGTCACTAACTGTAAATATGTCGATAACCTTTTTCCGCCTTATTTTTGGTTCTGCTATTTCATCTTTAACTATATCTTGTGTTTTATATTTATGTATATGCTCTAAGCCACTTCCGTCCATTAACTTCCAAAAAATTTTATCGTCGTATCCATTTTCTACCTTTTTGAACCATATCATCTGCTCTGGAAAACCAGCAGATTTACATCTTGTACATTCATGCATCTTTTTTTGCGGTTGTGATGCTTCCGCTTTATTATATGTAGACATCATTAAAAGCTTTAGAATCATGCTTATAATGATTGAGAACTTGGAGGAGAGGGAGAGAGAGCGTTAAGTTTTTCAACTTATATTTTTATAATTCTAATTAGGAAAAACAATTTTCAGAATAACTATATCTCAATTTTAATTGTACGAAGATGAAGTAGTATAAATCGTATTTCTCTATATCGTTTTATATTTTAATAATAGTATTGTATTTTTATAAAATTGAAGGCGTATATTTTTTAATTTTATTCTCAATTCATTCAAGTATTTAACACCACCACCATCATTATTTCATTTTTTTATAATAATTAAAGATTATATTATATCATTATTGTTCCACCATCAATAATAATTGTATTACCTGTAGAATAAGAAAAATCATTGCTTGCTAAATGTGAAGCAATTTTTGCTACTTCCTCAGGCTTGCCCCATCTCTTAAGAGAGGTTTCCTCTTCTGCTATAAATTTATGTTTATCGTCCATTGAGTCATAAGTGGCATCTGTCGATATATTCCCTAAAGCCAAAGTATAAGCACGAATATTATAAATTCCATATTCTCTTGCTATGTGTTTCGTTAGACCTATAACTCCAGATTTTGCTATAGTATAGGGAGATCCTTCAATGTGCCCACTAAGAGCAGGAGTAGATGAAATGTTAATAATTACTCCCCCTTTTTTGGTATTATTATTTCCATTTTCATTTTTTATCATTTGTTTAATAACCGCCTTTGAAAGTCGAATTGATCCCATAAGATCTACATTAATAATTTCCATAAAATGGTCATTTTCAATCTCATGTAATTTTTTATACCATAATTCTTTGTCAAATCTATATCCTGCATTGTTAATTAAAATATCTATTTTACCTAATTTTTTTAAAATATCATCTACGCAATAGTTTATGTTATTTATACTGGTAACATCTAATTCTATTGCATATGTTTTACCATTAATAATTTCAGAAACTCTTTTAGCATTTTCAATCTGTCTAGAACAAACAATTACCATAGACCCACAAATTTCTGCAAAATATTTAGCCATCTCATATCCTATTCCCCTAGAGGAACCACTAATTAAAATATTTTTATCTTCTAAAGACATGTTACTGATTATTACTATCCTACTATGTAAATATGTAGAATAGTAAAGTAATTTTGTTCATTAAAATTACGTGATCATAAAGTAACTATATTTTTGTCTGTAGTATCTATAATACATTTGACATGTTTGTAATGTCACAGGAAAGATCTATAGAATAAGAATTATCTATTAATGTTTCATCAATTATAGTTGTAATAACTAAAGCATCACAAGTCGAATTGCAGTTGATATTTCTGACTAATTCTACTCAATGATCTAAAGATAAAGTTATATTTACTGGACTATGTTCTTGGGTCAGATTTAGCTTTATTCTAGCCTTTTTAGTAGTGTTAATAAGATATTGAATCATATGTAGTAAAACTAAGTCTAAATATTTAATACATTGTGAGTTAAAACTTACAAAAGTTTTTAGTTTAAAGAAATGTAACAGTTTTCAATCTTTCAACTCAGAAAAAATATTTGCTATGGATATTTTTGTCATTGTCAGAAGTAGAAATTGAAATAGTTTGAATTTACTATTCTATATCCAGTTTTAAATTATATAATTCTTGTAATGATGGTTGTATCAATCCATGAATGACTTTAACTACTTCGGTATACGGTTTTTTCAGTTCAATAGTAGAGATAAGTTTAGCAATTCCTTCGTTTAATTGATTAATTTTATCTGGTTCATTCATTGTCTGTTTTGACTGGATTTCTTTGAACAGATCTGAAAGTGTGTATGATAATCCTAGTGCTGTCGAATAGGCCGTATCATTTTGAATTTCTTTACTAATGTTTGCATGATTCTGATCATGTCTATCCATATTCACAGCTGATAAGTTCATAAATTGTGGTTGTTGATGGTTACTGCTGGTGTTACCTATACTCAAAGATGAAATGTTATATGGTAGTACATTAAATGAATTGGCATAATTGATATCCACGTCATTCACTAAAGTAGATAATCTTAAAGCTTGGGTTGTTGAATTATTCAAAATATCGTCTGCAATCCTGACTGTTATTGCTTCATCTAAAATTGACTCAAAATCCAATACAATTTTATCTAATTGTGCTTTGGTAATGTTTTTTGGATCAATCATAGAAAATTTCTTTATAGATAAAGAGATTTCATTTGCTACTCTTTTATTTTCTTCTTGAACTTCTTTGTTTGTATCATTATTATAAAGCTGTTTTAATAATTGGACATGATTAATTGCTGAATCGTAATCGTTTTCTAAAAGAAATTGTTCAATTAATTGAGCCTGAGTTTTTAATTTATCAACTAAAGCTAAAAATATACACTTTCATTTGTTTAAAAGTGTGAGCGTATATTTGAATAGTTGAAAAAGTGGTGATAATAATTAAGAATAATAGTACAGTGGGTGTTCTCAAGATAGAGTAAATAATATTCTCCTAAATAATAAATTTATGGTACAAATATAAAATCCAACCTTCTAATCACTTGCTTATAATAAAAAAGAAAATAAAGAGAATGGTATGAATAGAATCTGAAAAATTAATCAGATTATCATAAATTTCATAAATTAATGATAAGGTAAAACTAAATAATATTATCATTCTTACTCTAAATTCAAATGAAATGATTTTTTTAGTCACGTTATTTTAAAACTTTTTTTGATGAATGCTAATATCAGTTTTCTGAATTTGGGAGCTAGAATCATTATTATAATAAAAAAGAAGATTACAAAGAATACAACGGTAACTAAGAGTTGTTTATTACCATTTGATATTTGAATCTCAAAATTTTCTATAAGAGGATTATTTTCGTATTTAGGATCCCCTGCAACTTTAGTCAACAATGATAAAGAGTATTTAGATTGGTTTTGAAAAGTATATGAGAAAGTGATATCTGCAAATTCGTGAAACTTGTAAGGCACTTAGTATACTATTTTTTGAGGCCTTATCCATTATTATTAAT
>DAIPKY010000162.1:0-3586 GCA_036769505.1 Nitrososphaeraceae archaeon | reverse complement strand
CTGATGCTTCTGACAAACATGCTGTATCTTCTATTACAAACAATACTGGTTTTCCTGTAAATTATGCTCCACTTTTAAACAATACACCAGATTCAATTCGTGGCCAAGGCTATGTATTTTTAAATGGAGTTCAAGGTGAAGCACCAGGTGGCTTTCAGCTTCCAGTTGCAAATGCAGTACCAGGAGATAAAGATTACAGCCCATTATGGCAGACAAACTTTGTAAAATGGAATGATAATGCAACTGCAAGAGAATTAAAGTCGGTAGAAGAAATTATGACTGCTCAAAATAGTGGAGAACTTATCATTACAGAAACAAATATCGTTGTAAATAGTCCAGCAATAAAGTAGCAAAATAGTTCACAACAAGCAAATTAAATAATTTAAACTATCGACAAAAATATCACGAAATCCCCTCTTTTTTGACAAGAAATATTGAATTTATAAATGATTAACTATTTCCATTTATTAGTACTACATTTTACACTTTACTGGGAATAGTATTAGAAAGATGAAATATTCTAAATATAAAAGTTCTCTAATGTATATATTTATAGAAAGTATATTAAGAAAAAAATATTATTAATTGTTGAACCAGTTTTAGATAATTTGCTAGTAATAAAAGCTAAATACTATGTATTAATGGAACCCATTAATAATAGATCCATTTAGATCCATTGATATCCTGAAGATATTATATATTATATTTTATAGCAGTATCTTTCATCTTCTTCTATACTTGCCATATTGTTCCTATAAGTACAACTTGATATCTTTGTAGTAAGACACAAAATGCAGCTAGTTTCTCCCTAATTAACCAGTTATACAAATAAACAGTTTGATTGTAAATAAACATATATGACTATTTAGCTTTATTATTAATAACTTAACTAAATCTATAAAAATTAACAGAATAAAACTTGTGATTTTAGGGTTTCTGAGATCAAACGATAATATTTATTTTACCAAAATAATTTAGATAAACTTCTCTGTTAGTTTAGTGAAGTTCCAGTTAAAATATATATTTCCATAATTACATTAGTCAATGTAGAAATGGAACATTATATCTTCATAATTAGATATATATTATTAATATTTTATTTATTAAACATAGAGAAATAATACGAATTGTAATTGTAATAATATAATATGATAATTATAATGAGGGTGTTAATTGGGAGAAGGGTATTACACCCATGCACAAGTTTTCCTCCCAATGGCTTTGTAATGGTAAAAGTAATATTTTTAATATAAAATATCTATTATAGCTTATGATATTATATCTAATTTTATTATTATAGAAGAAAGATGAATAAAAAACTAGTTCAATATTATAAAAACTAATTAGTAAACATTTTTCAAAATCCGTCGAAGAGATCTTGGCTTTCTACTCTTAGGTGATCTGATTTCTATCTAGTAATTGGGAGGTTTAGTATATGTCATCTAAACTATGAGGAATAGGACCTGTAATACGAGGACCTGTAATACGACCAGTTTCTTTACTCATTACTTTCAAATCCAATAATTAATATCATAGCGACAACTTGCATATTTGAGTCTAAATATATTTTATATTATTGATGGAACATGATGTACAACAACAATTACAATGGGAAACGATAAAGACATAAAAATAGAGACAGATGAAGATGTAGGCTTAGATGATAAAATAAAGGCAGGAGCAAGAGCATTAGGTAAAAGATTGAAGACTCCGATAAAGACACAGACGCAGATAAGAGGCAGATAAAACTAAAGAAAGAGTAGTTGATTGATGGTAATAATTAAATCATCAACCACAGCAGTAAGCGTACTATTTATTGCTCCTATATTTATCTCTTCTATAGTAACTATTTCAGGATTGGCACAATCACAAAGTATGAACCAGTCAATGAATAATGCAGATGATGACTCAGCAAATCAAACAATGAAAAATATGAGACAAGAATCAAACCATATATTAAAAGAAATGAGGCAATCAGCTAATCAGACTGATGAAGCAATTCTAGGAATTGCTAATAATTTTGTAGCCAACATTAGTGAAGTAGCAAAAGAACTTGGAACTAATGTCACTGAAGGAGTAAAAAATCTAGTTGAAAATATTGAGAAAAACTACAAGATGTAGCAAACATAACTACCTATTTTTAAATCTGTCTTTTTATTAAATCATAACTTTTTGCTTCAGTATTATCTCTTTACTTAAATGTTAAATTTACTGTTATAGGGAAATAAAAGAATTAATTAATTTATACTATTTGTAAATATTTGTTAATAGTTCTGCTATAATTTTTTCTATCCTTTTAATGGACAATAGATTAAAATAAGTAAATCAGATATATATTATACATGAAATATAGAAGCAGAACAGAAATTGTAGGTAATATATTAGAGGCAGCCAATGGAGGAGCAACCAAGACAAAAATTATGTACAAATCGTTTATAAGCTATAACCAATTAAAGGAATATCTTTCTGTTTTGATAGAAAACAATCTAATAGAATATCGTGATGGCACTCAAACATTCAAGACTACAGAAAAAGGATTAAACTTACTAAAAATGCATAATGAAATGGGAGAATTATTATATACAACAGTCAAAAACGTTTAGTTATTTTTTTATTATCAAATACAATAAAACACTTCTATGAGAATTAGAAATCGCAGATAGAATTAAACGGGTTTCGAAGGTGTTTTAATTTTAATTATTATTCTATGCAAATTATATTAAATATAATCAAATACAATAAAAAAAATATTTTAGTAAATCTTATATTAATTCCTTGTTGCTATTACAATAGACTCTATTTTAAACTGTATTGGTATTACTATGGATAAATACATATTTTTTCATGAATGTATTCGATTTATTTATTATGTATGTTAATGCATATTGGAAGTCATGATTTTACCTTCAATTTCTTGAATGAAATTAATGTAATCTGGAAGAAAATATTATTAAGACTTGTGATAGTTAAATAACTTATATTTTTATTTATTTCATTAGTAATATTTCCAAAGAAATGGGATAGTTGTTCTAGTACGAAGTCTAGTGTTACTCTGGAATTCAGTGCCCTGAATAGGGTGTTATTACATTTTTGACATGTTTCAGCTAAAGCTTGTATAGAGTTTAATGTAGTGCTTTCAGGGAAATCTCGTCCTAAAGCTGGATAAATATCATCTGATAGGACAAGTACTGGCATTGTAAGTTTTCCTTTTGCTACTGATTCTTTGTTGTCTTCTGCATCTGCGAAAATGCTCTATAATATTCAAATCCAGTACGCATTTCACAAGTAAATGAATAATAGGACACATATTTATCTATCTCCTCTTCCATAATTGTTTCTGATTATAAGGCAACCTTTAAAGAACTATGACAGATATTGTCGCTCTTTATCTTCTACAATAGATTCAGGTAAGTGGGATATCTGATGAAAAGCAAATTACCAGGGTCCATTATCACCGAATTCTGGAGGTATAAATCCAGGGAATATAAAATCAATAATAACTAATTTACTTACATTGTTAGGATGAACTGCTGCATATGAATAAGCTGTCTGTGCGCCTACATCATGTGCTATTAGAAAAATTGGT
>DAIPKY010000009.1:0-30746 GCA_036769505.1 Nitrososphaeraceae archaeon | reverse complement strand
ATGTACATAATAGAGATATCTTCATCTTTTAACTTTAATTCTATCTCATTACTAGTATAGTTGGTAATTTCTGCTTGCATTAAATAGTGAAGTACATATTTAGGATATAAATCATACCACATGGTAAATAATCAGTGACTGAACAAATAAATTCATTAGAAAATATTGTTTTAAGCAATATAACAAGTAAAACTAATTCCACTGAACACATTTCGTTTAATTTAGGTTTAAAAATAAATGGTAAAATTAGGGAATTATTTAAACAATCATTATGGGAAAAAGCATATAATAAATTTGATAACACCTTTCGGATAACTATAAATGTAGATCTAAAATCAAAAAACAAAGTTATATACTCCGTTAAATTAGTTAGGAAAGCAGTTTTTTTTTGGACAAGGAATCCCAAAATTCAGCATAGAATATGGATTTTTATTGTTAAAGATGATACTCCTTTTTATCCGGAATCCGAAGAAGAAGCAAAATCTTTGTTATTTGACATAGATAAAGTTGTTGAATTAAAACTTTCCTCAATTACCGATAATGTCTCTACACTTTATGCAAATGTAATCGTTTCATGGGGAAAACATAACTTCACTGAACCAACGAAACTAGTCGGAAAGTCTAACGAGGAAAAAATACAAATAATTCATTCGTAAATTTTGGTAGGTTCGTTTTGGGTTTAATATACAAATATTAGTAAATTTTAAAAATGTTAACTAACAATTAATAAATATGGCAAAATTTGACGGAATAAAAGGACAAGAGTTATTGGATATTGAAGTACAAGCAAATGAGTTGACATTTATCTTTAAAGATAATCGCTTTCTATTTGTTAAAAATGAAAAAGACAAAATAATTTCTGATTCATTACCAGAGTAACTTTTCCTTCAGTCCTTATTTATATTAAATATTAAACTTGATTAAATTCCTATTACTCGACTTTTTAAGAATCCTAACTCGATTAATATAGAATATAGAATTATACATAAGTGATTTTCTTGAAAGAAATTTAGGTTTCACTTTTTTAAGCCATATCTTTATAGTCAATCCGTGATTCAAAAGCATATTTTTAATAGTCTCTTCAATATCAATTAAAAGTTAAAATCTACTACACTTATTATATTATCCCTTTATTTAAAATATAAATTACTTTATAATTTGATGATACCAATAATTCAAACCTTTGTTAATAATCTAACTAAAACATAATGAATTTAAAATATTAAAACGACTCAATTATGTTGAATATTCGATCTGCAGAATTAAAACATGATGACTATATTGGAAAATACGTTTCGATTAAAGGGTGGGTTCATAGAATTAGAAAGCAAAAAGAAAATACCTTCCTATTAATTAGAGATGATCGAGGAGATATTATCCAATGTATTATTGATTCCTCAAAAACATATAATTTAACTATAGAGTCTTCTATTGAAATTTTTGGAATTGTTCAAAAAGATCCTCGTGCACCAGAAGGCGGTTATGAATTAAAAGCTGATGAAATGAATATTTTTAGCATTTCTAAAAGTGATTATCCAATTGGAGAATATCAAAGCCTTGATCTTCTTTTAGATAAAAGACATCTTGCGATAAGAACCCGACGTATGATTATGGTTTCGAAAATTCGTTCTTCTGTTCTTAACTTTTCAAGGAAGTGGTTTACCGATTCTAACTGGATTGAAGTAACCGCTCCAGTAATAGTAAAAGGCTCAGTTGAGGGGGGTTCTACTTTATTCACTATAAAATATTTTGATGAAAATGCATATCTTTCTCAAAGTGCTCAATTATATTTAGAAGCTATGATTTTTTCTCTCGGTCCGGTATGGTCTCTTACTCCTTCTTTCCGTGCTGAGAAATCTCGAACAGTTAGACACTTAACAGAATTTCTTCATTTAGAAGCTGAGGCTCCATGGGTATCATTAGAGGATCTTTTAAAATTTCAAGAAGAGTTAATCTCATATGTTATACAAAATATTTTAAAACAAAATAAAAAAGAATTTGAATTTTTGAAAAGAAATATATCAGAGTTGGAGAACATTTCTCCTCCATTTGACAGAATTACTTATGAAAAGGCAATAGATAAACTAAGAAATGAAGGACTTAGAATAGTAGATAAAGAATCATCTAAGCTAATTGAATATGGTGATGATCTTAGTATCGAATCAGAAAGACTGCTTACACTAAATTCATCAAAGCCATTATTTGTTATTGGATATCCCTTGAAGATAAAACCATTTTATGTTAAAGAAGAAATCTCAAAAGAAGGAGTGGGAATTGCAGCAGATTTACTTGCTCCAAATGGTTTTGGTGAAATTACATCTGGAGGTATAAGAGAAGATGATCTCCAAAAATTGGAAAAGAGAATGGTTTTGGAAGGATTAGAAAAAAGAAATTATGATTGGTATCTGGATTTACGTAGGTATGGGTCAGTACCGCATGGCGGTTTTGGATTGGGAATAGAAAGATTAATGAGATGGATTCTAAATAGCATTGACATAAAAGATACCTTACCTTTTCCACGTACTCTTAGACGAATATATCCATAAACATTTTCATTTTTTGTTAAACAATCACCATTGATTATCTTTATTTATATCTTAGATTATTCAAGTTTAAATCTTTGAGAGAATTATAATATAATAAAATGCATAATAACATTTCCGAAAAAACTGAATCTTTATTCTTTGAATTGGCTGGAGATTTAAGGCTTTCTATGTTATTAAAGCTCTCTCAACATAAGTATAGATTATCTCAGTTATCAAATGAATTGGATGCTACTATGCAAGAGGCACATAGAAACATAATCAGATTAGTCGAATCTGGATTGGTTTTTAAAGATGGAGAAGGTGATTTAGGATTAACTTCTTATGGTAAATCCATTGTTTTTTTAATTCCTGGATATGAATTTCTTTTACAAAATAAACAATATTTTATTGAACACTCGATAGAAGAATTGCCATTAAAATTCATTCAAAGAATTGGGTCTTTACAAAACAGTGAAATTGTATTTGGAGTAATGGCAATTTTACAACGGTGGAAGACACTTTACTGGAATTCTCAACTCTATATTAAAGAAATTATGTCCCAAGTCCCATTAGATTTAATTGAAACATTAAGTAACAAAATTGAGACTGGTATTAAATTTTCATATATTTTTTCAAAAGATACGATTATTCCTAAAGGAAGAGGAGAGTTATTACAAAAAATAGGCTGGGTTAATCAAATCTCAAAAGGTATGGTAGAAAGAAAGATGATTAATAAGGTTACTATAATGACAATATTCAATGAGCAAGAAGCTTGTCTGCTATTTCCAAATCTTAAAGGTGAACCCGATTTGAATATTATGTTCTATAGTAAAGATCGAAATTTTCATGATTGGTGTAAGGACTTTTTTGATTATCAATGGGATATGGCTGGTCCTTTTGACGACAAAAAATTAAACGAAACATAGACTCCCCTTTTACTTTTTTATTCAGCATGTTTTTATATATCATTTTATTATAAACTGTCATGCCTGGCGCTTTTGTACTTTTAAATACTGAGTTAGGAAGTGAAGATTCCATAGTAAAAGAACTAAAAAATTTAGAAGGAGTTAAAGAAGTTTTTCAAGTCTATGGTGTCTATGATATTATTGCAAAAGTAGAATCAGATACGATGGATAAGGTTAAAGAAATTATTACATGGAAGTTAAGAAAATTACCAGGAGTTAAATCCACACTAACAATGATTGTAATGGAGTAAATAATTTCTTTTACTGTTATGATTTCTCTCTCTAGGGAATTGTATAATTGATATAAGTTAAAAAGAAGGTAGTATAGTGAATTATATTATGGGATTTTCTGATATTTTAAAAAGAAAAAAAGGCAAAGAAGATAATGGGATGAAGTGTAAAGATTGCAATATTGTTTTCCAAGACAAAGAGCATCTTTCACGACATAATAAAAAGGCTCATGGAAAAACAGATGACTTTTTACCAAGTAGTAATCCTTTTCAAGTATAACCCTAGACGATTGGATCCATTATAATAAATGTTTCCTATTCATGATGATACTCCACGTCTTCATGGACGACCTTATGTAAACTACTCACTTATAGCTTTAAATGTTATAATATTTATCTGGGAGGTAATAAGGACAAATTTTTTTAGCAATGAGTTAATGGTAAATGAAATATTTTTTACTTATGGTACTGTTCCAGACCTTGTATTTCAGGGTGATTTTTTTGGTTTAGTTTCTTCAATTTTTCTTCATGGAGGAATTGCTCATATAATAGGAAATATGGTTTTCCTATATATTTTCGGGGATAATATTGAGGACAGATTTGGACACTTCAAGTATCTTATTTTGTATTTGTTCTGGGGGATTGCCGCTGGAATAATCCATAGTTTTTATGCAGTTTCAGTAGGCGGTGGGGAGATTCCAGCAGTGGGTGCATCAGGAGCAATATCCGGAGTTCTTGGAGCTTATTTAGTACTTTTTCCTAGGGCAAAAATATTTACAATTATAACTGCTTTTTTTATTACAACAGTTCGAATCCCTGCTCTTGCTTACATACCTATCTGGTTTATTCTTCAAGTAGTATTCAGTATCTTAAATCCTGAAGGTGGAGTAGCGTATTTAGCGCATATCGGAGGTTTTGTCGTCGGCGCAGCTGTTAGCTACCTCTCCAAGTCATTTTTTCCCTCAATTTTTCAAGGACACATTGACGCCGGTCCTACTTACTTAAAAAAATCAAGACCGTATTCTAGAGGATTGTATCCGGACAATAGTAGACATTCAATCTCACAGCCTGACATTATTGAAGGTGACAACTATTATGAAATATTATTAGAACTCAAAGGTTTGAGGAATATCCTAAATTTACGAGCGATATATCAAGAAGGTGCTAATACTTTACAAATTTATTCAGAGGGATCTCCAAACCCAATTGTATCTATTCCACTCAGGGAAGATATGCGCATCTCTATCATCCAAGAGGTATCATATAAAAATGGAATCCTTCGCGTCAGATTGTTAAAAAGTTAAATAGAGATTGTATCAGTTAGCCCATAGTGAATAAAATAGATACTTTGGAACAAAGATTTATAATATATTTTTTCATCTCTTATTGTAATGTCTGGACAGCCCCAATCAAGGGGAGATGATAGAATTTCTCGTAGAGATTTCTTAAAGTTATTGGCAGCAGCTGGCACTGTGTTGACATTTACACCTTTTGTAGACTGGGGGAAATTTTTGCCTAATCCAAGTGGTTCCACAACTGAAAAATCTAAAGTTCAACTACCTGATGGCTCTCAAGCTAATGTAAAAACCTTTAAGGTTAATCATTCAGAAGCTATTATATATCCAATCTCTGACGACCCCGCTCTCAATAAAGAAGCATTTAGAACCTGGCAATTCATACGTCTTCCTGTTGAACTAGGAGGAGATAAGAATGATGCCTCAGCCTTTCGTGTCTTTAGCATGGTTTGCTTACATCTTTGGTGTTTATGGAAGTATTGGCCTGGTGAAGGGAGAAAAAGGGGTGAATGTCCATGTCATGGAAGTATGTATGATCCTGTTACAGGAAAGGCCTTTGCCGGACCTGCAGCGCTTCAATCTCCACCCTCAAATATTCTTCCAAAGCTTGACTTGGAAGCAGATAAAGATGGCTATCTTTGGATATTACCTCCTAATTGGAATGTAAACGGAAATGGAATTGTAGGATATGGCCGCTTCGCTGCATAAAGAAAATAGTCTAGTTCGACTCTTCAGGTGGATCTATGCTGGTGTTGATAGAACAATTTTTATGGGCTTAAAATTCACTTTTCCTACACGGTTTGTTAGTCCTCTGGGCTTTTTAGGAATGCTTACTTTTGTTCTCTTCATAATCCTTGGTATATCTGGTGCACTTCTTATGTTATGGTATGAACCAATTCTTGATAGGGCTTGGGATAGCGTAGAAAATATAAATGATACAATTCCTTATGGTTTCCATTTAAGAAACATCCACTATCATGCATCGAATGCTATGGTTATGATGGCAATTCTTCATATGTATTATCAGTATTTTAGTGGTAGATATAAAATAAGAAATGAAATCCTATGGGTTACTGGAATCCTTATAGGAGTGCTCACTATTTTAGAAGCCTTTACAGGTTACGATATTATTTTTAGTGAAAGAGCAGAATTAGCTATATCTATAGCCGCTTCCCTTACTAATTCAATACCTATTTTAGGGCCTGATATGAGAGATGCATTTTTTGGCTCTGGATTTCATGACTTTGTATTACGCTTTTATGCCTTTCATGTATTTTTCCTTCCAATTGCATTAATAGGTTTGATGGTTGTTCATTTTCCTCGCTTTCTTGTTTTTGATGTTCCAATGGTTATGGCTATCACAGGTGCAATAATGATCACGGGTGGGGTATTTCCCGTGGATATGGGCTTAAAATTCGATCCCAATGTACCTCCAGGAATTACTGTACCAGAATGGTATCTTACCGGATTGTATGCTTTCCTCAGATCTCAATACGATAAATTCGTCACAGGTGTTGCTTGGCCAGGGCTTTTCATTTTTACGTTACTTATCATTCCTTTCATAGATAAATACAAAAAATTTTCGTGGAAAGATAGACCACTTATAACTGCAATAGGAATTACAAGTATTGCTCAAATTGTAGTAACGACGTACTGGGGATTCTACATCGATCCTGATAGAACAAAATCCCTATTAGACAGATTAGTAATCGATCCAATTTTTCTTTATAGTGTAATGATCCTACTAGTACCGTTATCCTTTGGATTTACATATCTTATGATTAAACTGGCTAAAAATGCAGAAGCTAATGCAAAACGTCAGCCCCGAAAGAAGGAAAGTGTAATAACTCTCCCCGAAAAATGGATTTATTTTGTACTGATAGCATTAATAGCATTTCAAATATACCTGAATATTTCAGCATATTATGCTCTACTAAATGGTATGAAAAATATATCGTTGTTCATTATCGGCATTATTATGCTAGTTTTTGCAGGTATGTTCCATCTCTATAGACATGGGCGATCAATTGCTAATAATCCTCCTCCTCCTTCTATACCCCAGACAGAGAGGATCAGGGCATTACAAGAGAAAAAAAGAGCTTTACTAGAATCAAATAACGGCAAACCGAGATTAGAAGCCTCTGATAACTCCCTGCATCCAATCAAGAGCAATGGAATCTTGGATAAGGTTCTCAACGTAGCCCGCAAAAATAAGAACTCATTTGAAAAAATGTGGAATAAAGATTAGTAATAAGTTAAAAAAAAAATTCAAAAATTAAAATAACGAAACAATATATTATCTTATATAAGTATGGAAAGATCACAACAATTTAATAGTATAGGCGGGTTAACTATAATATTTTTTATCATAGCAATAGCTATTAGTTTTGCATTCTACCAGTTCATTTTTCTTAAAGAATTAAATCTTAAGCCTTCTGTTCCAGAAGCTGTAGCAAATCCTCCACAACCCTTGAAGTTAACTATAGCAGAAGGTGCTAGTCTTCCAACTAATCCTCAATTCTTTGATCCAGCCCAAGGCAGAGCATCGTTAGGGATTGATAATAAAGTAATTTGGGAAAATCACGATACTACTCCTCATACAGTAACCACAGATAATGATTATGAAGATCCTTTGTCTGGAAAGTTTGACTCACTGGATACTATAGGACTAGTTCCACCTGGAGGCACATTTGAATTTGTATTTACACAAGAAGGAGAATATCCCTATCATTGTGAACCACATCCTTGGATGACTGGTACTGTCACAATAGTTAAGAATTTTTCATAAAGCCTTTTCTTTCTTTTTTATTTGCAGAATCAAAATATCGTTAACTACTTCTTTATGTTCTTGGATGATAGAAGTTCTAAATTTAACTTTAGAAAAGTCATTTTTTGGTATATGTGGTGTAAATGCAATAAAATCAATTATCTTTTTTTCTTCCAAGTCTTTTTTGTAAATTGAGAGCCGTGCATATGGATGATTAATTTTTTTTCCATTTAACTCTATATAATTACAAATATCGTTTGAATTTTCAATTTGTGAATTTATTACTATAGTATCGAATCTTCCATCATAATTCACTTGAATTCTTCCATGAAATGCTTCATTAGGATGAATTTCATTTTCTACTATAGTAAGGGATAATTCTTTTTTTTCCTGCATTCTAATAAAGAAATTCTTTATTATAATTGTATATATTTATTCATAATAATATATTTAGAAAGAAACCATTGGAAAAAAATTATTTTGAAATATAAAAGTGAAAATCTTTAAATTTGCTTAAGCTTTTTCCTGTTGTGAAGGGCTCGTAGCTCAGCATGGACAGAGCGCCTGCCTTCTATTCAGTTTTAGAAGAAAGCCGGAAGTCGAGGGATCGAAGCCCTCCGGGCCCGCCATATTGTTAGTCTTATTTTAGTAGACTAAAAATTGGTAATAAAAGACAAAAGAGAAAAATTAACAAAAAAAGGCAACATTAACATTGCAATAAGCAACCATCTTTAGTATATACATGTAGTATCACAAATTATCATTCTTTGGATTATGTTGTGTTTTTTCACATTATGAAATTGGCGGTAAGAAGAATTTACATGAAAGCTCTAATTTTCCTGGCTGAAGATGCAAGAAAGTTAAAGTAGAGTTTTATTATTAAAGGGATATTAAAATCAACAAAAATTTTTTAAAAAATAGACACAAAAACAAAAAATTATTCGATAGATATAACATATTTAATCTTAAAATATGGTGTATCGTATATAACGGCTATTCGGAGAATTCAATTATTTTATAAGATAGTTTTTACAAAATTAATTATTACTGAGAATTAATAATAGGTTGTTTCATGCACGAGAAAAAATAAAATTCAATATTATTAGCACACAATCATCTTCCATATTTTTATAGTAGGTATGAATAAAACATAATTTAAAGACTTTGCACCGCTTGGTAATTTTGCTTATCATGTTATCCCTATATACTCTATTACAGATTTAAATCAGAAATAATCAAAATTTTGTAAATCTTTATAGAAGGTAATTTTATTCTATTATAAATAATTATAAAATTTTTTTAGTGGTTAAGAAGTTAAGAACTCACCAATTAACTTAATGGTAAATCCCATTGCACCGACTACTCCCATACCCAGCAAGATAAACCTCATATGGGTCATATAATCATCTTTAGATGTTTTTTTAGCTAATAAGAGAGTTTGATACATGTCTAGAAGTCTTCTTTTTAGAAAAGGAATTATTTTTAGTATGTTCATCAGATAATTTTTTACTACTAGACATAGTATTTGAATTTAACTGTATAAATTAAGTCTTTGAAAATTTAATAAATTAATATACTTGTTCAGAATAATTAGGGTCTTTTTCAGTTCTTTGCATTTCAACGAACGTTTCAGTATTTTGGATTCCTTCAATTTTACCAATTCTCTCAATTACAATATTATGCAATTCTTCTAAAGTACTAGCATTAACATTTACAATCATATCAAACCGACCAGTCACTTCTGATAAGGTTCTGACTTCAGCAATATTGAGTAATTCTTTGTGTATATGATCCTTTCGCTTAGGATCACGATTAATTCCTACAGTTGCTTTTATATTAAGCCCAAGCATATTTTCATTAACCATTATAGTAAATTTTTTAATCAAGTTCCTTTTAGAAAGACGCTTTATTCTAGTATATAAAACCGAAGAATTTATATTCAAATTTTTACTCAACTGCGGTACTGAGATACTAGCATCACGGGTGAGCTCAGTCAGTATTTTCATATCAAGTTCATCAAACCTTTGCACGTTGTATCCGGAATACGTTATAAATATGGATTAATAAATGTAATTATATATTAAGGATTTAATTTAAAATTTTGGGTACTTTTTATTATTTTTTTCAATGTCAGAAGAATATATTATAATATTTAATGTTTTTTATAAATTAGATAAAATTATAGTAAATAATATATAATTTATCTTTTAACTTTCGAGTAATGTTTGGACTAGGTAAGATCAAGGCTGGAGATTATGTCTTTGCAGTAGAACCTGAAAGAGAATTCAAACGAATTATTTTGGGAAGGGTTCAATTGGTTAACAATAATTCGCTTTCAATATTAGGATCTTATATAAAACCATTAGGGCTCATCTCAAAGAGTCAAAAGGGGATACTAGGAAAAAGATCTCAAGAAGTACTAAATGATCCAGATCCCAATAATTGTATTTTTATTCTAATTGATAGAATTGAAACAGGAAATTTTTATGGTAATATAGATCAAAGTATAAATAAAGTAAGTTGGCTTAATGAAAGAAGATTTTTTGTTTTGGAAGGTTGGATAAAAGAAAATATCGCAGATCTGTTTGCAGATGTTATTTATTCTCACTCTGAAGAAGAGAAACAGCATTATCGCACTCTTCTACTAGAGAAAATGAATTCTCTCTATGATAAAGATTTAAAAGAACATGTTTATGCTGTAGCGAGAAGTGCCAAGATTTTATAACAAGTTGAAAGTTTTATATTATGGTTTTATAATAATCCGTTTTTGATAACTAATGGAATACGTGTATGCGGCATTATTATTACACAAATTGAAACAAGATATTAACGAAGATAATATTACTAATGTAATCAAAGCAACAGGTTCTCCACCTGATGCTGTTAGAATAAAAGCTCTTGTAGCGGCATTAGGAGATGTTGATATTGAAGCTGCTTTAAAGTCTGCTCCAATGACTGTGGCACCAATAGCTGCAGCACCCTCATCAACCGGAGCTACTGCACCTGAGACAGCTAAAAATGAAGAGGCAGAGGAAGAGAAAAGCGAAAAGAAAGAAGAAGAAGCCCTCGAAGGATTATCCTCATTATTTGGATAAACTTTCCTTATTTTATTTTTGCTTTTTATTCTTAATATTATACGAATACTTACATGTTTTGCCATAAAAAGTATTTAAAATTCTTAAATGTAGCCTGACAAATATAAGAGCGGATGAATCTGCAAGTCATTAACAACATAGAGGATCAATTGACTGTAAAGATTTTTTTCTATGATGAGTATCTTATTTGGATAGAAAATTCTGTTATAATTTGGTAAATTAAATATTAAAATATTACTTTACTTTTGTTTGTAATAGCGAATAATATTTTAATGCATGTTTTGTGGAAATAGAAATTGTATAAATATACATATTATATACATAGATAAGAGAACAAAACCAAATCTTAGTCCTATTTTTTTTCTAAACATTGGAAGAACAGCTAATATTGTAACTATTGTAACTAGAATAATTTGATAATATAAAATTTCCGTCATTTCAATTACTTTATCAAATCCAAACGAATACATTGCTGCAAAGACTGCTACAGCCAATAATAAGGTATTATTAAGTATTTTAGAACCAAGTACGTTTGCAATAGCTATAGATGCTCCTGCAGCTCCTTTCCTCGCCAATATCATCATTGAAATCTTTTCGGGCATTTCTCCAGCAATTGGACTTATGATTACCGCCAGTACTACAGTCGATATTCCAATTTCTACTGAAAGCCCTTCTAAAGAATGGATAAAAGGTTCTGCACCAAAAAGGATCCCTGTAGCACCTAGCAAAAACGTTCCTATTGCTTTGAGAAATTTCTTTTTATCCTCATTAGGATCATGGGAAATATTTTGCTCAACTATTAATTCTTTATTATTATTATTATTATTATTATTGTTATTGTTATTGCTATTCGTATCGATATTTTTATTAGCAATTTTATCTCTCTTTTCTACCCTCATTTCATATAGTGATAATATTATATATCCTACAAATAGACCCATAAAAATGAACCCATCAATATAATTAAATCCATCTAAAAATAGCACAAAGCTTATTATCGCAGCTAATATCAAAAAAATCATATCATTTTTAAAAGTACTAACGTCAATTTGTTTAAGTGGCGCCTTTGATAGTCTTGTTGTTGCTATAATTAACATAATCGATAAACCTAGTGTCATCATTAACAAGTTACTACCTAGTCCAGAACCAATCGCGATACCAAAAGATCCTTGCGCTGCCGCATAAATAACGATAGCGATTTCTGGCAAAGTAGTTGCTATACTTAATAGGACTCGTCCTACGAATTTAGCACCAAATTTTTCAGAAAGATGTTCAGCACCATATGATAGTATCCAACTGGAAAGAGTGAGCTCTCCCAACCAAAAAAGCATAGTAACGAGATTATTTTCTGCCATTTTTAGGATAAGAAGAAGTATAAATTGTTATTTTTGTATTATAGCCAGTTTTTGGAAAAGACTTACCCCAATCTGATTTTATAAAAAATAATTCTTTTCCCATTAATCCATCAACGTTAGATAAATGGGAGTTTACTGATCACATTATATGGTTGAAGGTCTGAGAATTTTTCATCAATAACAGTAATGAGTTGAGTAGGATGAGGTGCTGTTAGAATTACCAAGAAGACTGGAACTGCGGCACAAGTAATCATAGTCAATAAGATTAACCAAAGAGCAGTCATTTTTTGGGCCATATACAAAAAATAATTTTACATGTAGGTATATAAATTTTATAAATTAAATTGGTTAAATTGCTGCAAAAAAATTCAAACAATATTATACTATTATACCACACAAACTTTTTATTTATTCTAAACGATTTTAAATGGCTGAATATTCTATTTTTACATATTTATCATGACAAGTGATGTTGAACTAAAGGATCTTATAGAGCATGCTAGAAGAGATTATAAAAGGCGAAACTTTGATCAATCCATAGATCTTACTGTTATATTAAAAGATATTGATGTAAAAAAAGGATTTAGTTTCAATGAAGTTGTACATTTACCAAATACACCAACCCGCCAAGCCACAGTATGTGTAGTAGCATCAGGTGAAATGGGTTCAAGAGCTAGGAGAGCAGAAGCAGATAAAATAATAGAAGTTGATGAACTTGATAGAATCGGTACTAATAAAAAAGAAGCTAAAAAGCTATCAAAGACATATGATTTCTTTTTATCTGATACTGCATTAATGGCTACAGTTGGACGCTCTCTAGGTCAGTTTCTGGGTCCTAAGGGTAAAATGCCAACGCCTATACCATATGGTGCACCTATTGAAAGTATATTGACTAGGTTAAGGAGTTCTGTAAGAATTAGAAGTCGCAATCAGCTAAATATCTCAACGAAAATAGGAGATGAAAAAATGGATGATAAACAACTTATTCAAAATGCAAATACTATATTGTCTCTTTTAGAAAAAAAATTGCCTCAAGGGGATAAGAACATTCGTAATACCTCAGTCAAATTTACAATGGGTAATAGTATAAGTTTATCATCATTATCTAACAAAAACAAGAGTGCTTAGAATATGAGTACAGAGCAAATAATTAAGAAATATCCTCAAAAGAAGCAATTAATGTATCAAGAATTACAAGAGCTTCCAAAAAAATATAACGTTATAGCATTATCAAAAATGAATAAAGTCAGGGCTACACAGTTAATGACTTTAAGAAAAAAGTTTCATGGTCAAATTATTATTAAAATAATCAAAAACAAAGTCGCACAAAGAGCTTTTCAAAAAGTAAGTAACATTTCAGGCATTGAAGATTTAAGTAAAGAATTAGAAGGTCAATGTGCACTGATGTTTACTAATCTTAGTCCTTTTAAGCTTAACTTGATTTTTAGTGAAAATAAAGTTTTTTTACCAGCTAAAGGAGGAGATCTGGCACCAAAGGATATTATAGTCCCAGCAGGGAATACTGGAATTCCTCCTGGTCCTGTCCTCTCAGAGTTTAAAGAAGCTAAAGTTCAAACGAAGATAGATCAAGGGAGTATTGCTGTAACAAAAGATACAGTAGTCGCTAAATCAGGAGAGGTTATATCTCAAAAACTTGCATCTCTAATTTCTAAATTGGACATAAAACCTATTGAAGCAGGTGTACTAGTTAATTATGCAATTTCAGAAGGTCTTCAATTTAGAGACAAAGATTTACAGCTTGACGTTAAGGAATATGTAAAAGAATTACAACAATCTTATACTTCTGCTTTGAATTTGGCAATAGAATTAGTTTATTTTGCACCTGAGACAATTTCTTCTATTATATCTTTAGCATATCAAAAATCACTTAACGTGGCTTCTAAAGCAGGATATGTTTCCAAAGATACTGCAGAAATAATTCTAAATATCGCACAAGCAAACGTACATAGTTTGAGCGGTGTCTTAAAAACGAAAGGCTATATTCCACAATAATTTTCTTATTTTTTATCAATTTTTAAAAAGAATAACTACTTTTGTATATATACGAACACAATAAATAAAGGCAAGAAAGTCATTTTACTATTATATAATGTCAATACAATTAAAAGTTCATCCATCATTTTTTAAAGAATTTGCCACAAAGACATGGGTTTCCCCATATGAAATAGTTAAAGAATTAATAGAAAATGCTTTTGATGAAGATGCTACACAGATATTAATTACCATTCTTGATACCGGATCCATAATAATAGAAGATGATGCGGGCATGGACGAAGAAGGAATTGAAAAATTCTTATTATTGGGATCGCCGCATAAAAAGATAGAATCCATTTCTCCACAATTAAAGAGAAGTCGAACAGGACGATATGGAACAGGACGTCTATCTTTTCTTACGTCATTTAAGAGTATGAAAATTAAAACCAAAAAAAATAATTATAGCAAATGTCTTATTATAGATGAAAACTCTTTAAATCAATTATTTTCTGGTAATTCTTTCTTAAATGAGATAAAAGAAAAACCATTAGGTAGAAATGGAACAGAATTAACTTTAAGTAACGCAAAGATGAATATTGACCCTTTGAAATTATACAAGGAAATACGTAAATTAGCTATTCTAAGGCAGCCAATGTTTCAAATATTTATCAAACAATCAGATAGATTCAATGAATGGGATCTGCATAATGCTGATATAGTGAAGGCCCAAGAAATACAAGGCTACCGAATCCCAGTAAATCTTGATAATGGCCAAATTAGTGGTGAAATTGTAGTTGCAAGACGTCCATTAACAGAAGAGGAGAAAGGAATAGGTGTGATGATTGGGAATCATATCGTTGTAAGAACTAATTTTGGATTTGATGCTAAGCTGAATCGAATAACGGGATTATTAAGATGTGATGCTTTAACTTCCAGATTCGCAGATAAATCTGCATTAATAGAGGATGATGCCTATCATAATTTTAACAAGTACATCAAACAATTTATTGTTGACGAGGTAATACCAAAATTGACTGAATACGAGGACGTATTAATAACAAAGGAAGAATCGCGAATATATCGTGAGATAGATAAAGTTCTTGGTCAAGCAGTCATTGAGAATTTGGAGTCTGTAGAAGTAGAAGAAGAAGAAGAAGAAGAATATGAAACAGTTGAAGAAAAAGTAACTATTCCCAATGAAGAGAGGTTAACTGAAACCTCGTCTATTACGAAATTCAAGAACCAAGATGGTAAATTTTCCACAATCGAAAGTTATGAAAATTCATCTCTTCAACTCTCTAAAAACAAGGAACAGTCTAATACTAGTATATTAGAACATCAGACAATCCATAGTGAGAATGAACCTCATTATTACAACCCTAATGAAAGGACACAAACGTTTCCTGATTTACAGGCCTCGAGTAATTTAGAAAAAATGCAGATAAAAAAAATAAAAACTCTTAAACGAACCTTTGCATTAAAAAAGATTGGATATAAAGTAATACCCTACGAGGACCTAAGTGACTCCAGGTATGGATTTACTAATGAAAATGTAGTTTTTGTAAATAAAGCCAACTCAGCATATAAAGCTGAATCAGAAAGAGGTGATGAATTTCTATTGAGACACATTATTAGATTAGTAGCCGAAGCTATAGCTGAAGAGAAACATCCAGAAGGAAAAGATGCTTTAGAATTACAAAATCGTTTAATTGGGGAAGCAATTAAGATTCATAACCTTCATAGTAGAAGAAAATAAAAAAACTGACTTACATTCAATAGAAAAGACTAAATCTGGCTATTATTTCATATACCACAAATGGCATACCAATATTTTCCTGGCGCAACAGCCGTAGGAATCTCTTTTAATAATGGTGTTTTATTGGCATCTGAACAACGGGTTTCTTTTGGGAACTTCCTTGTTAATAAGAATACTAAAAAAACTTTTGTATTGACTGAGAATGTAGGAGCAGCTTGTGCAGGTATGGTTGCCGATATGAATGTACTTGCTCGACAGGTTGCTGCATTATCAAAAATTCGTAAAATGGAAATAAGACGTAAAGTTCCCACAAATTCTGTAGCCAAACTAATGTCGGTAATTATGTTTGAAAGGCGATATTTTCCTCTATTGACTCAAGTTATAGTTGGAGGATATGACACTAAACCACGTATTTATACTCTTGATCCCCTTGGATCGCTACTCCCAGACGAATATGCGGCGGTAGGAAGCGGTGCAGAAATGGCTTTAGGTATATTGGATGCACAATATAATTCCCAAATGAATGAGGATGACGCTAAAAACCTCGCTGTTAAATCTATCAGAGCGGCTATTCAAAGAGATGCAGCAAGTGGAGATGGGATCGATATTCTTACTATAAATAATAGAGGAAAGAATGAAGAGTCTTTGAAGGTATAATTACTTCAATTCGATGGTTAACCATTGCTATCTTCATCGTATTCTTTTAATATACAAATATCAGAGGTAATGATGTATTAAATTTGGATGCAAGAAATATAGGTTTACGAAATATTGAAGTGGCAGACACAAAAATTTCATCTATCGATGGTGAAAACGGTAAATTAATTTATCGAGGTTATGATATTCTTGATTTAGTAAATCATTCTACATTTGAGGAAACGGCCTATCTTTTACTATTTGGGGAACTTCCGGAAAAAAAAGAATTAGATGAATTTTCAGATAAACTAAAACAATCTAGAAAATTACCTACTTCTTTAATTGCCAATTTAGAAAATAGACCAAAAACAGCTCGTCCGATGGACGTTTTACAATCAACTGTTGCTTCTCTGGGAGATTTCGAGGAAAGTATTAATTCAGATACAAAAGATGACAATATAAACAGGGCTATATCTCTTATATCAAAAATTCCTTCAATAGTTAGTGCGTGGAACAGTATAAGAAACGGACAAGAGATTATTGAACCAGACGAGGACCTAAAACATTCTGCAAATTTTCTTTATATGGTATTTGGGCGAAAACCTACTTTTGAAGAAGTAAAAGTTTTTGATATCTGTTTGATATTACATGCCGAACATAGCTTTAATGCGTCCACTTTTGCAGCTAGAGAAATTGCTTCTACTCGTGCTCATATGTATTCATGTATTTGTGGTGCTTTAGGGGCCTTATCAGGTGAATTACATGGAGGAGCCAATGTAGAGGTAATGAAAATGCTTTTTGATATACGTGATTCCAAAAATATAGAACAATGGATACAAGATAAACTAAAGGAGGGGAAAAGAATTATGGGAATGGGACATGCAGTTTACCGTACTACGGATCCAAGAGCGGATATTCTCGAACGACTTTCAAAATCTGTATGTAAAAATGACAATTATAAATGGTATGAAATTACTCGACAAGTAGAACAATATACAAAAAAATACCTCACACATATTAGAAAACAACCAATTTATCCTAATGTCGACCTATATAGTGCCTCGCTTTATTATTGTATGGGTTTTCCAGTTGATCTTAACACTCCTATTTTTGCAATCTCAAGAATTTCTGGATGGGCAGCACACATTATCGAAGAAAAATTTGCAGAAGCGGCACCAAAACCAGCATTATATCGTCCCAAAGCAGTGTATGTTGGAAAATATTGTGGGCCCATGGGTTGCGAATATACACCATTGAAAAAAAGGAAACCATAACTATCGTTTTGTCTATCTACGTCTGTCTGAGTAATATGAAAATTAAAGATAAATTATCAGACAGAAAATAAAGATATAGTTTGAAAATCAATATGTTATCTAAAAGAGAAACATCCATGACCCTAGAAAAACTACATACAAATTGGCCAGAAAAAACTATCCCAAAATTTAAAAATATAAAAGCTTACGAAATTGAAAAAGATAGAAAACTACTAATTCATGAAGATAATTTTACTGCGGTTCAAATTAACGAAATAATACTTCCTTATTTGGGAAACAATAATTTAGTTGAATTATTTCCTTATGTTCTTATAGATATGGGAGCAGTAAAATACATCTGTAATGGAGCAAATATTGCACGCCCTGGAATTGTAAAATTTGAATCATTTTCAAAAGATAAAATTGTGATTGTAAAAGATAAAGAGCATCAAAAACCACTAGCAGTAGGCACCTCACTTTATGATAGTGAAAAAGCAATCGAGTTATCTAAGGGTCTTATAATTAATAATATGCATTATGTTGGAGATAAATTCTGGAATTTATATAAAGGGTTACAGAGATAATATTTTTTATAACACGCCTGTCTTAGTTATATGAAATATAGTACTATCATTAATTAAGGGTTGAAGAAATGAGACTTTGTATAAATTTCCGGATATACTTATAATCTCAAATTTTAATTTAATATGTATGGAAAGAGAGACGGATTTTCCCATAAACTCTCTTTGCAATTTTATTTTTTTTGGATGTTCATTAGTATTATTAATGGTTTTATAAACACTATTTTTGGAAATTATATTTCTAACCATATTAGTGGTCACTATGGCACATTTGTTATTTATTGCAGTGTGGGCTAATTCGTGTATAAATTTCATCAGGATTAAATGTCTAGCGATATTTTTACTTTCTATGGATATGAGTGAACTAATAGTATCAATAATTACTAATTTTGGTTTTATCTCATAAATTTTTTTAATTGCTTCAAATTGTTCTTTAATAGAATATGGTCTAATGTAATGTATATTATTTAGTACTCCATCCAAATTAGGATTATCCATTATATCAAGAATTCTTTCTGGTCTAAAATTTCCAGAAGTATCAATAAAAATTACCTTTACATCTTTGTTTTTTTTAATCAAATTTGCACAAATACTGAAACAAAATTGAGATTTGCCTGAACCACTTGCTCCAAAGATATTAGTGATGAGTCCTGTACGAATTCCTCCGCGAAGAAATCTATCTAGATTGGAAGAGCCTGTAGATAAAAAATCCAACAAACAATATTGAAAATTATTGTTATAATTATTTAACCATAAAGGAACCTTTTTATTCTGCTACATGTGAAAATGAATTGCTAAGTGATATATTGACATTGTCAGCTAATTCGAGTTCTCAACAACCAAAGAGACCTTTAACCTTATTGCAGAAATCTCTTAACCAGCGGGTAGCAGTGAGATTAAAAAGTGAAATTGAATACAAAGGAGTTATGAGTAATGTAGATTCATACATGAATCTGATTCTTGTTAATGCTGAGGAATATCTTGGTTCAGATTTGCTTGCAAATTATGGAAAGGTTGTTATTCGTGGAAATAATGTACTTTTTATAAGACTCATAAAAGATTTTTAATAAAGTTAAAGCTTTCAAAAAATGGTTTCTAAATATTTATTTAGCTCTGAAAGTGTAACAGAAGGTCACCCAGATAAAATGTGTGATCAGATTTCTGATTCAATACTAGATGAATTTTTGTCCCATGATATTAATTCTAGAGTAGCAATCGAATCCTTGACAACTACTGGAACCGTTTTTGTTGCAGGAGAGGTAACATCTAACAGTTCTATAGATGTCCAAAAAGTAGTTAGAAACACAATAAGAGAAATAGGATATAATCGAGCAGATTTTGGATTTGACTGTAATACCTGTGCCGTTTTTACATCTATCCATGAACAAAGTGATGATATTTCTCTGGGAGTAACTGCCACAGAATTAAAAGATCAAGGGGCAGGGGATCAAGGATTGGTATTTGGGTATGCTACGGAGGAAACTCCAGAACTTATGCCATTACCAATAATCATGGCTCATAAACTTTGTATGAAATTAAGTGATGTGAGGAAAAGAAAAGAATTAGATTGGGTGCGACCCGATGGAAAATCGCAGGTTTCTGTAGTATATGAAGATTTTATACCTAAACGAATTGATACAGTGGTTCTCTCTACCCAACATTCTCCAGATATTGAACTTGATCACTTACGAGAAGAAATAATTAACAAGGTCATCCAACCTACCTGTGCTGAATGGATTGATAGTAAAACCAGATTTATAATTAACCCTACAGGAAGATTTGTTTTAGGAGGCCCATCTGCAGACACAGGTCTTACAGGAAGAAAGATAATTATTGATACCTATGGTGGTATGGGACGACATGGAGGAGGTGCTTTTTCCGGTAAAGACCCTTCAAAGGTCGATAGATCTGCATGCTATATGGCAAGATACATCGCAAAAAATATTGTGGCCTCTAAATTAGCTCGAAAATGTGAAGTTCAAATCGCTTATGCTATAGGGATGGCTGAACCTGTTTCGGTTATGGTTGATACATTTGGCACCGGGAGAATTGAACAGGAGCAAATTGAGAGTAAAGTGAAAAAGAATTTTGATATGCGTCCCTCGAAAATAATAGAAACTTTATCATTAAAACGACCTATTTACAAAAAAACCGCTGTCTATGGTCATTTCGGAAGGAACGATCCATCTTTTTCTTGGGAAAAAACAGATAAAGCCCATTTCTTAAAATAACAGAATTTAATATTTTTTTATAACACAAAATATGGAAAGAATGCTATTGTAGACATTTACTTCTCTTTTACCAGGCTCTTATAATATGAGTTTTCATCTATATTTAGGTCATATTTTCGTCTAAAATATCTTATTACATTATGTAAATCTCTTCGAATAAGGAATTCCGCATTTGGATGTTCTAAAGTAACTGCTTGAGGCCAGTCTATTATCCAAATATCATTATTTTCATCCAAAAGAATATTATATTCACTTAAATCACTATTAATGATGTTTTCGTTATAAGCGATTCTCATTTGTTCAAATACTTTATAAAAAATCTCTATAGGTTTAGGTAAATTTCTAATATCTATTAAAGGTAATCCATTTATCTTATCCATTACTATGGAATGCATAGATCTGAAATAAGGTGTAGCAATATTCATTTTTGTTGATTTTAATTTGACTAGAAAATCATATTCTCTTTTTGCGGCTTCGATATTTATTAATAACCAGCTGGTAACATTTTTATTTTTTTCAAGAGATCTTTTCCGTTTAGTATCTGTAAAACTTATTCTTCCTATTCTATAGAATTTAACAGCTCTTTGTTGCTGAATTTCTGAAATGGCTTCTACTACATCAGATTCTTTTCCAATTCCCAGAGAATTGCCAATTCCTAGTATTATTCCTGAATCAACCAATAGTTTCAAAGCGTAAACGTCTAATCCTGCTGTAAGCAATTTAAAACCTTTTTCTGTTTTAGTTATTAATTTTAATTTTAATAAACTTTGTACGGCATACTCTATTCGATCTTTATGTAAATTCGAATATGAGAAAATGTTATGATTATTTATTATTTCATGATGTTTTATTGAAGAAACAAATATTTTCAGAACTCTATATTCAAGGTTCCCGAGTTGTTTTACTATACGTGCAGAATCTTTTAGTGAAGGCAATTCTTTTCACAATATCTAATTATCTGTAAAATTTCTTCTTCTTTATATAAAGATTTCAAATAATATGCTTCTTTGACGATCATTCCTATCTTTTACTATAGAAACTCTGGATATTATAAATAGAGAAAATTTATAGATATATATAAAATAATGATAAGCAATCCTAGGAAATAATATGAGTAATAAACCTAATCTTAAAGTCCATAAAAGTACCCTTGAGGAAGATGATAATGATCTTAAATTAGCAGAAATGGAAGCAGAAGGAGAACTTCCATTGGAAATAATAGAAAAACGTAAAAAAGGACTCTTAAGAACTGGATTTACCACCGGTACTTCTGCTACTGCAGCAACTAAAGCAGCGTTATTAGCACTCATTACATCTCAAATATGTAATACGCTAGAGATTGCTCTTCCTAGAGGTAAAATTGTAAAACTTCCCATTGCATGGACAAGATATTCCCCTAATACTCAATCCGTAACCTGTGCAGTAATAAAAGATGCTGGTGATGATCCCGACGTAACACATGGAGCTGAAATATGCTCTACAGTATCTTTGACCATGGATAGAGGTTGCGTGGACATTGACGGGGGACTAGGGGTAGGAAGAGTGACTAGACCCGGACTGGGATTGGAAATAGGTCATGCTGCAATCAATCCTGTACCAAAAAAAATGATTGAACAAGTCGTCCGCGATTTAGCAAAATACGTACTAAAACAGAAAGGCATTAAGGTTATTATATCTGTGCCTAAAGGCATGGAATTAGCAAAAAAAACAGATAATCCAAGATTAGGTATAGTAGGAGGAATATCTATTTTGGGAACTACAGGAATCGTATTTCCTTATTCGACTGCTTCGTTCGCAGCATCTATTAGGCAAAGTCTAGATGTAGCCATCTCACTTGGTACGGATGTAGTGGTATTAACAACTGGCGGAAGAAGTGAAGATTATATTAAAAATGTTCATAAATCTCTTCCAGATTATGCCTTTGTCCAAATGGGTGATTTTTCAGGATATACAATTAAACAATGTGTAAATAGAAACATAAAAAAAATTATTATAGCTGGATTTATTGGAAAACTAACTAAAATGGCTATGGGAATAAAACAAACCCATGTACGTGGTTCCCATGTTAGTATGGAATTTCTGGCTAATTTAGCTTCTTTGTGTATTAATTCCACAAATATTATTAACGACATAAGAAATGCCAATACCGCAAGACACGTATCTGAAATAATAATAGAAAATAATATCAAAAATTTTTTCGATTTACTATGCAAGAATGTTTATTTAGAAATGTATACTCATTCAAACAAATCAATAGAAATTGAGGTGGTTATGTTTGGCTTTGATGGTAAAATATTAGGAAAATATCCATGATAAGTGAATTTAAATGAATACTTAAATTAGATAATTTATCAAAAGATTTACTTATTTGATTTTGAAAAGATTCAGTATGTCTTATTCAATAGTAAGAAATTTCTTATTAAATATGCAAAGAATTAATTTTGACTAATTAATAACCCAAACAGTTGAAAGAGAAAATTGCAGTTATCGCCATAACAAAAAATGGTATAAAAATAGCTGGAGATATAAAAAAAAATATAATTAATGCCGAGGTTTATGTTCCTCAGAAGTTTTACAATGAGGATTCTACTATTATTTGGTTTGAAGAAACTACTCCTAAAAAAATCTCCGAGCTATTTATATCATATGATGCTTTGATTTGCATTTTTTCTTTAGGAGCGGTAATAAGATTAATTTCAAAACTTCTTAAGGATAAAAAAACCGATCCTGCTATTTTAGTTATTGATGATAAAGCAACTTTTGTTATCAGTACTCTTTCTGGACATTTAGGAGGAGCAAATGCATTATCAAGATATATTGCTGCTTTTCTAAATTCCATACCTGTGATAACTACTGCTGCTGATGTAAATAAAACCATTAGTGTAGATTTAATTGGTAACGAATTAGGTTGGAGTATCGACAATTATGATAATGTCACAAAAGTAAGTGCACATATGGTTAATGAAGAAAGTATAGCAATCTTTCAAGATGTAGGTGAACGTACATGGTGGAATACCGACAACCTTCCATCCAATGTTGTTATGGTAAAAGATATTGAAAAGCTCAAAGACAATTTATATAAAGGAGGAATAGTTATTACAGACAAAATAATAACAGATAGTACAATTCTTTCAAAATCAGTAATATATCATCCTAAAACTTTAGTAATTGGTATAGGCATACATTGGGATACAACAAAAGAAGATATTCTAAAGGGTATTCAGACTATCTTCGAGAAAAACGGTTTAAGTTTTGCCTCAATCAAAAGTCTTTCTTCTATCAAAAAGAAGATCCCGGTCAAGGGATTGGAGGAATTCTCTAAAGAATTTCATCTTCCTTTATATCTTTTTGAAAAAAAAGAACTAGAACAAATTCCAGTCCCTAATCCTTCTGATACAGTTAAGAAATTCGAAGGAATTGCTAGTGTTTCTGAAGCATCATCAATATTACATTCTCATGGTACATTACTTATTCCAAAACAAAAATTTCCTCCTAATTTAACTATCGCTGTATGTAGGGTGAATTTTCCATGAGAAAGGCTCTTTTGATAATAGATAGAGGTAGTAAAGAATTAGAAGTACAGAATGAACTATTCAAAATATCAAATCAAGCTAAACAAAAAGGAGGATATATTTATTCAAATTTCTGTTTTCTGGAAGTAATTCCGCCATATATTGATGAAGGAATTAGAGACTGTATGAAGGAAAATGTTGATTTGATAACCGTTATGCCTTATTTCCTATATCCAGGAATGAAACTAAAAAATGCCGTTCAGAGAACAGCAGCAATTTCTAAGGAAAAAGGAGTAAAATTAGTTATTACAAAACCTCTTTGTTATTCTGATGTTCTAACATTTGTAATAAGAGATAGATTAAACAAATTAAAGTTTGATAATGACATTCAACTCAAAGATAAAGAGTGTGATGTGCTTGTTATTGGTCATGGAAGCTCTGATAGAAGAGCAACAGAGGCTTTTATTTTTACTATTAATGCTATAAAACACTCTTATAGAAATGTTGATTATTGTTTTCTCGAATTAGCACAACCTACTATAAAAGAAGGTATTAACTCTGTTATAAAAAAAAATCCAAGGATTGTATTAATAATGCCTTATTTTTTACACAAAGGTATACATATAAAACATGATGTGATAAAAGAATTAAAAAGTGCATTAAAAAGCCATTCTTTTTCCAACATTCTTATTGCAGATCACATTGGCGTTGACGACAAAATGGTAAATCTTATTTTGCAGCGAGCAAATGAAGTTGAAAAAAAAATTGTTTAAAAAAGAAATTACAGAAAATCCTGATAATAGATCTATGTCTATTAAATCCTTTGATATTGAAAAGAACAGTTTTGACATAATAGATAGTGAAATTGGAAAACATACGTACAATAAAGAATTTGAATGGAATATTGTTAGACGAGTAATTCACGCTACGGCAGATTTTGACTTTGCTCGCAAAGAAAAACTGATGTTTAACAATGATGCTATTCCCTCTGGATTACAAGCAATTGAAAATAAATGTAATATCATTACTGATGTAGAAATGGTAAAAGTAGGAATTTCACAAAATTCACTCACTAAACTTAATTTAAAGTGTATTTGCAACATCTCTGATAGTAACATCATTAATGAAGCCAAGCGCCTTAATAAAACACGTGCAGAAATGGCTATGCGTAATTTGGCACAGGAAATGAATGGAGGAATAGTTGTAATAGGAAATGCTCCAACTGCTTTACATGAAGTTCTTAGAATGATTAATGAGAAGATAACAATTCCATCTTTAGTCGTTGGTGTGCCTGTAGGCTTTGTTTCTGCACTGGAATCAAAAATAGAACTTTCACAAAGTAGTATCCCTCATATCACTAATATAGGCAGAAAAGGAGGAAGTTCGGTAGCATCTTCAATAACTAATGCATTAATGTTATTATACCTACATAAAATGAAATAATATAAATTCTTTCCTAGAATTAGAATTTAAGCAAATCTTAAAAACGATGCTTATATTAATTAAATATTGAAAGAACTTATTACTGAAATACAAATACATTCTAATCCTGAAATTTTATGGAACGTAATTACCGATTTTAAACATTATTATCAATGGAATCCTATACTTCAAAAAATTAAAGGAGAACCTTTAATTGGAAATCAATTAGAAATTCATCTTAGTACTGTAGGAGGAAAGAAGAGAATATATCATCCAAAAATTATTAAAATTACTCCTAACCACGAGTTAAGATGGAAGGGTACATTCATTTTCTCACAAATATTTTCAGGTGAAAGAATTTTTCTAATCGAAAAACTTGCTGAAAACAAAGTCAATTTTGTGAATAAGGAAATATTTTCAGGAATAGGGGTCAGGTTTACTCCCCAAAAAATGGAGGATGATATTGTCGCAAGTTTTAAAAAAATGAACGAAGCATTAAAAAAAACTATAGAGAGATCATAAAAGAATACATAAACCTTAGAAAATCAAGTTCAGATTAATTTATTAATTAAAAATGATTAATTGTATTTGTACTTCTTATAACCTGACATGCTATTGTAAAGGTTTCCTAAAGTAATGTTTTAAAGTAGAATAATCCTAAAGTGAAATATGAAAGCAATGTGGAAAGATGTCATTTTGGCTGAAAGTAAATCAACAATAGAAATTGAAGGAAACCATTACTTTCCTCCTGAATCTATTGATAGACGATTTTTTAGAGATAGTACTACTCACACAAGATGCGGCTGGAAAGGGAGCGCGAGCTATTATACCATTAAGATCGAAGATGAACTTAATCAAGATTCAGCATGGTATTATCCAAAACCTTTAGACAAAGCTAGACATATCAAAAATTATGTGGCTTTTTGGAAGGGCATAAAAGTAGTAGAATAAATTAGATTATTATCTATCCACTTTGGCTATATGGAGACGTAGAACATTATTTATTGATTATGATGGCTTTTATTACATCATTTCTATCATGTAACTTTTTGAAGGCATCCTTTGATTCCAATATACTATATCTATGTGTTATTATTTTATTAACATCAATTTCCTTTTTTGTTATCATGTGTAACGCTTCATGTATTTCCTCATTGGTGGCAGCGTATGTTGTTAGAAGTCTAACTTCTTTGGAGTAAATTTTATTAATATCTACATTTACATTAATTTCTTTTTGAGGTTCTCCAAATATTAAGATAGTTCCTCCTTTTCTTATAATATCGACTGATTTAGGTAAAACACTCATATCAGATGTAGCAATAATGATTAAATCTGGACTAAGTCTATCATTCAAATCAATTAAACAATCAATTTCAGATGTCCTTCCGTTTACACATATTCCGAGATTCATTTTTTTACAAAAGCTAACTTTATTTTCATTTATGTCTACACAATAAATGGTTGAAGCCCCATAAATTTTAGCCAACATAGCGTGAAGAATACCGATTGGTCCTATCCCAAATATTAATACTGAATCACCTTTTACAAATGATATTTTCTTCCATCCTCGAATGCAACAAGCAAGCGGTTCTATCATAGAACCTTCCTCAAAAGTCATTGAATCTGGAAGTTCAAAAATACTCTGATTATTTACAATCCATTCTGAAAGTATAATTTTTTCTGAGATCCCGCAAGGAAAAATATTATCTGTAAATTTATCACACATTGTTTCATTGCCATGGATACAATAATGACAAATATTACAAGGCGCATGATGATTTACAAAAACCCTCTTTCCTTCGTAGTTTTTTTCATTAAAACCTTTTCCAACTTTAACGATTGTTCCAGTTATCTCATGTCCTAATTTAGAAGTCGGTTTGCACGAATCAGCAAATACATTTTGGATATCAGAGCCGCATATGCCACAGGAACCTAAATTAATTAAAATTTCTTTATCGTTGATAACAGGCTCATCAATCTCAACCAGTGATATTGTTTTATCTGATAATAATTTTAAGGCTTTCATTAACTATTTCTTTATTGTGAAGTTTGAATAAATTTAAATTTATCACTAAATAAATATTGTCATAAAGATAATTTTTATTTTCTTGAAAACTTTTTACATTTTAAAATAAATTCTTGTGGCAATTTAGTATTCGAAAAATGAAGATGAGTATATGAGGCAAGAGTATTATAAACCATAATCCCATCTTTTTGATCAATTATTCCTTTTCCTTTATTTAGATAATATGAAAATTTACAATCATTTGAAATATTTTCCATTTCAGAAAAATGAAATTCATGACCTTTAATGCTATTTATATTACCAAATATTGATTCATTTATTACTTTGCCCTGGGTATAATTTAGCGTTAATTTATCTGTCATTTTTGTTATAGCATCGATTAATCCAGTCATTTTGTAAGTTTTATTCAAATTTACTTTTGATCCAGGTATTTTGTCATTTACATATTTAGGAATTCCTTCTTCTATTGATTTAGAAAGATACATCAAACCACCACATTCTGCATATATTGGAATTTGGTTTTCAGCTATTTTTTTAATAGCTCTGATCATAGAAATATTTTTACTTAAATTGCGAGCTAATATTTCAGGGAATCCCCCTCCTATTATAATCCCATCAATTTCTTGAGGTAACTTATCGTCATATAAAGGACTAAAGAAAATAAGTTGAGCTCCCTTTTTTTGTAAAATATCTAAATTTTGTTGGTAATAAAAGTTAAAAGACGCATCTAAAGCAACGGCAATTTTGATAGTTTGGATGTTTTGATTTATATTGTTATCAATTTTTTTCTTTGTAAGTTTTTCATTTGGTATCGATCCAATTAAATCAATAATTTTTTGGGCATCTAAGGATTCTGATAGAATCTTGGCAGAATTTAGGATCTCATTTCTTTTTTTATCATCTAATTCCTCTCTTGGAATTAGGCCTAAATGCCTTTCCGAAAAAATAAGATCCTTATTCTTATATACCACGCCCACAATTGGAATTTTTATTTTATTGGCGAAAGCATCTCTGATAAAATGAAAATGTCTATTACTGGATATTTTATTAAGGATAATTCCTTTTATGTGTATTCCTTTCTCAAAATTCAAAAATCCATAAGCAATAGCAGCTAAGGATCTTGCAGCTTTACTTGCATCTATAACTAAAATTATTGGTGAATTTAATATTTTCGCTATGTGAGCAGTACTTGCGAAATCATTTTTACCACCAATGCCGTCAAATAACCCCATTACTCCTTCAATAACTGCTATATCCTTACCTATTGTATACTTCTCAAAAGTATCAATTAGTCCTTTTTTTCCCATTAACCATGAATCGAGATTATAAGAAGGACTATTAGTAACAAAATGATGATAGGAGGGGTCAATGAAATCTGGACCTACTTTAAATGCTTGAATTTTAAAACCCAGATTTTTTAGTATATAAAGAATTCCTAAAGTTATAGAGGTTTTTCCTACACCGCTTGTAGTACCGGCAATTATTATTCTAGGAATCAGCATTTAATATATGAATATAAATAAATGGATAATTATCTTTTTTTGATTGTAGAGTTACATCTATACTATTTAATCGTATTTTCAGAAGGCTCCTACAGCTTATAGGTAGAGTCAATTTTTTTTAAAAATAATGATGGTTATAATTATTTTTTATTTATTGCTCGTAATTTTATATTATAGGCTAAACCAAAGCGATGTGCTTCATCTCTTATGAATTGAAGCAAATGCAATGCAGGATTCTTCTTTGAAATTTGCAAAGGCTCTGATGAGTACAATGTATATATCTCCTCATTTTCTTTGGCTATAGAAATCATAGGTATATCTAAGCCCATCTTTTTTAATACAACTTGTGCTGAGCCCAATTGTCCTTTTCCTCCATCAATCACTATAAGATTGGGAAAGGAATTATCCATTTTATAGTTATTTATAGAATTAACATTATGATTATTATTATTTTTATTATTAATTTCGTTATCTTCGTCAGAAATTTTATGGAAAGAATACTTTCTATCTACTATTTCTTTGATCATTGCATAATCATCCTGTTTGGATTGTAATGTCCTTATTCTGAATTTCCTGTAACCATTTTTGTAGGGGTATCCATTAACAAAGCGTACGCATGCACCTACCGCATAAGTGATTCCAAAATTCGATATATCAAAACAGTCAATAATGAAAGGAAATTCTTGTAAATTGAGAATATTTTTTAGTTCTATGACAGATCGATTATATTTTCTTTCAACTTGAATTGCTAAATTCTTAAGGATTAAATTCATTAAATCTTTTTTCTCATTGTTAGTAGAATCAGTAACCTTAATAATTCTCACATTATGATTAGATAATTTTTTTAAAGTTAATTCTAAGATTTTTTTTGATGCCGGAATTTCATTTACATAAATCTCATTAGGAATTTGCGCTGCAGTGGTGTAATATTGGAGTAAAAATGTCGAGAAATTATTATCACCCACTAATTCATACTCAAATTTTCTTTGGTCACTTATAACTCCATTGATTCGTTTAAAAATAAGAATATGACAAGCTCCTGATAAAGTATCTATTTTTGTACCGATATATTCTTCGTTAGAGCTATTTTTTAAATCCATTTTTTGATGAATTAACAAACTTTCTATAGTTTTTACTGTATCACGGATTTCTTTTGCTCTTTCATAATTTTGTTTTTTTGATTCAATATTCATTTCTATTTTTAAATTTGAAATGAAGTTTTCAAGTCCATTTTTTTCACTAAGGATCTCTTTTAATTTTTTAATATTTTTTAAATATTCTTCTTCATCAATCTTATTTATACATGGAGCATCACAATTATGGATAAAGTATTCTAAACAAGGCTTTGTTGGAAGTCGATTGCATATTCTAATCTTGAATATTTTTCTCAAGATTCCTATAGAGAGAAACCTTGAACTTCCATAAACAAAGGGACCAAAAATATCTCCACTAGGTCCTTGAAAATCTCCGTTCCTATTTCTTCTTGCAACTAATAATCTAGGAAATTTTTCATCTGTCACTTTTAAATAAGTGTATCTTTGTTGGTCTTTTAACTCGATATTAAAAATTGGTCTATACCTTTTAATCAAATTTGATTCAA
>DAIPKY010000161.1:0-3593 GCA_036769505.1 Nitrososphaeraceae archaeon | reverse complement strand
ATTGATTGATAATAAAAATCCCTTTGTGCTTTAGAGAAATAAATGAAATTTATACTATTATTAAGGAAGTTTTACTCAATTTTATTTTTTTACTTTCTTTATGTTATCTGCTTCTTGCTGCTAAAACTACTAAATAATAAAAAATATTTATGTGACAGTCTAACAATACTGTATTTACTTCTGTTCAGAGGCCGGTTCTGGTTCTTCTGGCTCTGTTTGTGGTTCAGGTTCAGGATTAGGTGCTGGATCTGGATCAACAACTTCTATTCTGATTTGATCTGAATTCTCTAACATGATTAACAAATCTAAACCCACATAGATTATATAAATTTACCAATTATATTCTAAATTATTATTTAATTAGACTAGCTAACCTCTCATACAAGAACGAAGCAATCACAATAGAGGAAGATAAGTAAGAGTATTGATTGTTTATCATAGAGCAAATAGTCATAGTATTGTATGATTTTTCTGCCACTTTATTTATTCTGCAAGAGTGGTACCATATCCTCACACTATCCAATGGAATTTTGATTCCTCAATATAGCTATAATAATTGGTCTATCTTTCTTGCCGAAAGATTATTATTATTTAAGGAAACAATTAACACCATTTATTACTATAATAGAATGATAATAATTTTTTTCTTTTATTTATCTTATTTTATTGAATTTCTTAATGTTATTTTGTTGTATAAACCTTATAGGGCAAATTAGTGTCCAAATCAATATATTTCCATTCAGTTCCTTGTTTCTTTTCCATTTCCTGAAATTCCGGTTGGACAGTAGGATGTAGCAATTTAAATACATTATTTCCAACAGTTATTTTATTTGGTCCCGTTAGGGACGTCATTTTTGCTGCCACATTCATAGGGTATCCTATTAAATCAATAGGTGCGCTTTTATCATATCCATATTGTATGGCTAAGTTCTCCCCCTCGTCTATCCCTATTTTAACGGCTAATCTTGGATAATGATCTTTATCTTTTTCTAAAATTGGATTAATACCATTTACTATTACGTTAATCATTGAATTTGCACATTGAAATGCAGTATCACAAGATAGATACTTATTGAAACCACTTGGAAAGAATGCAATAACAGCATCTCCTACATACTTTAATACGAATCCATCATAACTTTCAACTACAGAAGACAATTCATGTGAAAAGGCTTTGATTATCTTTGCCATTCTTTCTACCGGTAAACTCATACTCATCTTTGTTGAACCTACTAAATCAGCATACACTATAACAAGAGAAAGTTTAGAATCAACATGATTTAGAAGATAGTCTTGTCCTCTCTTTATTGATGTATTATATTGATAACGCTCATACAAGACACTCTCCAGCATATCTTGTCTTTGTGAGAGTAATGTTGGTAAATCATAGATAGTTCTATTTTCACTATAGGGTAACGAGTTTTGCTTTGTACGCTGATCTGTTTTGTTATATGTATTATAATTTCTATCAACCATTCTATCTATTATTTTTTCTTTAAGATATTCTACCTCTTCTTGATTATTTGACTCTATATTTACTCTTGATCCTCCTTCTTTTTGTTTTATCTTTTCACTTTTTCGTTTGGTCGTATCAGAACTATCCTCTACTTTACTTTCTCTATCTTTATCTTTCTTCATTAAAAGACCTTAATTAAATCAGTTAATTATTGAATTTAACTATTTAGACATCAATAAAGAATGCAACAATTAGAGAAAAATCGATTAATTTTACTTTCAAATGTTAAAATTCAATATTTAAAAAGCACTTAAATAAGATTCTATATTATTATAATATCTAATATTATAATTTAATACAATGTTATTTATCTCAAAATGATTGCTAAACGAATTTCCGAAGAATGTAAGAATTTAAGTATTTAGAATAATTTATCTAAAATTGTTATATAAGTTACTCCTAATCAAATCGTATGACATCATCCTCAGAAAACAGAAAGAAGGAGTATCAGGGTAAAGATCCCATGTCCCCAGAGAAGATTACCTCTCATGAACCAACTGCAGTAAAAAGAGATCCAAATGATCAAGAAATTGCTGAAGGAGGACAGACAGGTACTAATACAGAAGAAGCAAAACAAAAATATAGAAAAGAAGGTATGACCAAAGTTTAGCAGTCAAATCTTCCTTAATTTTCTTTTTTTAATTGTCGTTTATTGATAATTGTTACATTCAAAACCAATGATATCTTTATTTGTCTATCCTTAAGTAGGTAAGCTACCTCCTTTGTTGTGCTATCGAACCTGACTATCTGAAGTAGATAGGTGTTATAGTAACCCCTAAAGTACATCTTAAATCAAAGTATTTGTCTTGGTATTATTATTCTTCATAAATGTTTAATAGGTTTTATTGTATAATATTATCATGAAGACAGTTATTCTTCATGCTCTTCAATTATTGATTAGTAGTGGACTTCTTTTATCGGCATTTCCCCAACTTTTAGCGTTTGCTCAACCAAGTGTCCTTGACCAAATGATGAATCATATGAGATTTACTCATTCACAATTAGCAAATAATATTGATGAAATTAAACAATTGATAAAAAATAATAATACGGCTGAAGCTCTTACTTTACTTGACGGTATGGATCTTAAAATTGATCATATGAATACTATGTTTAATGATCTAGTATGGGAATTATCCAATAAAGGCCATTAATTTTTTTCTATAAAAAATAAATAAATCATTTTATTTTCCTTACTTAAATATGCAGTTAATAATTATTCTATCTTTCACTACAACTATTAATGTTATTGAAAACCGCTTCGTTGACTTTCGCTTTATTAATTTATTATAATATTTACTTAGAGAAGTTAAAAGCAGTAGTCTTCTCTCTATGAAGAGACGTGAAGACTATGGCTGGCTATGGAAGCCAAAATACAGCAAGGTATTTAATGGTAAAGTTTTATGGCTCTCAGAGATAAAGCCTAAAATTGATTTCTTAGATTTAGTACTCTTTTATCAAGGTCCTGAATGTAAACTAGACGAAGTAAAAAGGAATTTTAAGAAATTTATTATAAAGCCGATATTTCATTTTTTATAGTTCAAAATTTTAATTTTAATTCGAATTGAACCTTGTTCTTATCTTGTTTTAGTTAGGTTCACTATCAAAGTAATAATTGTAAATTTACTTAAGAAACTGATGAAACTATTATAAGAAATATTATCTAATTGATTACTACATTGAAATTTCCTACCGACAATAATAAAAATCAAAAAGGGGATGGAAAAAAAGAAAATATAGTAGATTTTGCTGCAATCCTAACTGGAAAAGAAGAAATACCCGAAGTAAATACATTGGATACTGCTTTAGCAACATTTCAATCTAATACTACTAATAAAGATCATGAAAAAGATGATCTAATGTACGCTGTTAAAGTTACACCTACAGATAAAATAAAAGAAGTTGATATTCAGACAGGAAAACCTAATGAAAAAGGAGAGGTAGTTGCAGCCTTGTATAAATCTGATACTCCATCAGGAGAAGTTAAAGGTACTCTCACTAAAGGAAAAATAAAATCAAAAGATCTAAAAGGGCCTCTAGAAGGAAAGAATACCAAGGAATTAGTAAGAAAAATAGA
>DAIPKY010000050.1:0-10963 GCA_036769505.1 Nitrososphaeraceae archaeon | reverse complement strand
TTTTCTCCTATTGTAATATGGAATTCTTCATCTAATTCATCATCATATGTTGTAAATAATTTTACCCCATTTGATGATATTTGTTTACTATTAGTGGATACAGATTTGGCTAGAATTGGAGAAGTTTTTCGTAAAAGAATTTTTATCTTTGTTTTAAGCTTTTCTGATTCATCTAAATACTTTTTGAATGAGTCTGTTAGTTTTTCTTTACTAGAACCTAATGATTGAGTAATAAATGAAATATTTTTATCCTGATTTTTAATGTAATTTATAGCAGCTTGTCCCGCAACAAATTCTAATCGGACCACACCATCCTGAATTCTTTCTGATTTGAGAATTTTAATTAAACCTAATTCACCTGTTCTATTGACATGTGTTCCTCCACATGCTTCAATGTCAAATTCACTTATTTTCACTATTCTTACTTTATTTGATGGAACTACTCCACCTTGATAGATACGAAAGGAAAATTTTTGTTCACTTTCTCCTCTCTCATATTCTTTTATATTTACATCAAGGTTTTTCATTACAATTTCATTAGCAGTTTTTTCGATTCTTTCAACTTCTTCTTTATTTAATGCAGAATGGTGAGTTATGTCAAGTCTTCCATAATTAACATCTTTAAAGGCAGAGTTCTGCCATACCCATGAACCAAGTGCATTTCTTGATGAAGAATTTAATATGTGAGTAGCTGTATGATGTTTTGTTATTGAATCGCGTCTTCTCTCATCTAATCGACATTTAATTCGTAGCCCCTCTGAAAGAGATGATAAATTTTCTACCCGATGAAGAACAATATCTCCTTGTTTTATGACTTCTAAGACTTTAACATCACCAATATTTCCCTTATCAGGTTCTTGTCCACCTCCTCTTGGATAGAAAGATGTTTGATCTAAAATTACATAATTTTCTTTTATTTTTATGATTTGAGCATAAAATTCTCGGATGGAAGAATCCTCATAATACAATAATTTAGTCGGGGGTAAGCCATCCAATCCTTCTATTGACGGAGAGTAAAGAGATTTTTGGTTAATATTATGTAATTCTGATAGTTTAACGTAAAAATTCGAAGGTATATCAGTTATTACATTGATTTCTTTAAGAAAGTCTGGAGTAATACCATCGGATTCATACAATCTTATAAGATCATCTACAGTTAGTTGTTTGTTATTCTTACGTATTGTAGATGCGATATCATTCATTCGTTGTCTTGTGCTTGCATATCTATCAGATTCAATTTTAAGAATGGTATAAACCTCTTGCTTATTTTCCTCTAATTCCGGATACATATTTTTCAGATATTCTACATGTGTATCAATTAGATCTTCAATTTTTACATTCCATTTGAATCTTTCAATAATAGATAAAACTCGACGTAAAAGAATTCTAAGGTTATAACCTCCTCCTACATTAGAAGGTAATGATCCATCAGAAATAGCAAATAACAAAGTCCTAGTGTGATCTGCTATTGTATAAATTGCCTCATATGGCGATACAATTTTTTCGAGGTGTTCAAATGGTATTCTCATCTCTTGAGAAATAGTTTTTTTCAATTTTTTTATTTTATCAGATGAATCATCTTCAATATTGTTGAATTTGCTAGATACTAATTTAAAATAAGTTGAGAGAAAATTTTCATCCTTTTGAACTTCAATAAAATTTTCTAAATATTTTATAACTGATCCAAAAGAACAATCATAGCTGGTTGGAGTACCCATAGTAATCCAAGAGAGACGTTCCAAGCCTGCACCCATATCAATAATCTTATTTTTCATAATTCTATAGTTATTTTCATCTCCTTCAAATTCTGTAAAAACAGCATTACCAAGTTCAAGACCACGTACAAAATATTCTAAAGAAGACCCAAAAGCTCCTGCACCCATCCAAATATCTTCTACAAAAGTAATCTCTTCAGGTTTTATTCCCAAAACATTAGTTAATAATCCAAAGTCTAGGTCAATGCAATGATCCTTCCAGTATCCTCCAGGTGCATCTGCATTACATGTTTGACCAATCATACAGAAACTAGTGTAATGACGGCCGCTTACCCCTACGTTTTCAACGTCATTGAATCTTAAACACATTTGTGGTACTACTAAAGGATTTGACGGCAATTCAAAAATAACTTTATTATTCATTATCCTTTGAAAATCTACTATCGATGCAATTGTAAAATAAAGATCTTCTCGCCACCTACAGACTACAGGGTATCGTCTTACAATGGAGTGACCATTTGATTGAAAATATTTTTCAATTTCCTTCCATGCTCCTATATAATCTAGTCTTTTATTTGTAGGAGGATTTCCTATAAAGTTATAGGCCTCATGATCAGGACAGATATTTTTATCTATAAGAGACCAAAAAAATTTTTCACAGGATATACATTTGTTTCGTTTAAAACCTAATCTATCAAATAAGGAAACTCTATAATATTTATCAGGATCAGATGAAAATAGAGTAGAAATCTCTTTTTTACCCAAATTATGCTAACGATTATTATTATCTATATTAATGCTTTTATGAATACAGAAATAAAAACTACACTCAGATTAATGAAATGAAATGAAATGAAATTAATGTTAATTCTTGGTTAAAGATTCTTCGATGAATTTTTGATAGGCTTCTTTAGGAGCAGCGCCGACAGTTCTTGCAATTTCCTTACCGTCCTTGAATAATAGTAATGAGGGTATAGAATGAATTCCATATTTTACGGCAATCTCTTGATTTTCATCTACGTTAAGCTTTACAGTTTTTACTTTTCCTTCAAGTGTTTTTGATAATTGTTCTACTGCTGGTCCTACCATTCTACAAGGTCCACACCATTCTGCCCAAAAATCAACAAAAACGGGTAATTGTGATTGTAATACTTCTTTTTCCCAAGACGAATTGTTCACTTGAGTTACACTATGTTCAGTTCCCATATATTTTAATTTGATTGTAGGTTATTTGAATCATACTAAAAATGCAAATTACAAAATAGTATTGAACTCAAGATAAATGTATGAACTCTATTTTATTTGGATTACAGTTGTTGCAAATCATTTATGCTGAAAAATATTCTTTGGTTGTTTCATGATTCACTACAAACCTATTTAGCTAACCTATTGTAGTATTTATTATTAAACGTGGAGAAATTATGATAGATTTGATGTTATTGATAATATGGATAAAGAATTAAAGATATGAACAAGTGCAACGTTGTAGAGCCATTCAATTGTAAAAAACGGACAGCTTAAATTCCTAATTTTCTCCATCAAATCCTCAATTAATACAATCATTTTTATAGCCTGTTATTTCACTGTTGAAATCTGGCTATTTAGGTTTGAGACTGTGATGGGTCAGCATGAGCTTAGTCAAAACTAATAATAAACTTAGTTTATGAAATTGTAAATGTTATATACCGCAATATTTAAAGTTTTTATAACAAAACATACTAAAAATAAGTATAAATAAATTAAATACTTACAAATTCATCTCATTTATATGGCTAGTTTTTTACATGTTTGTAAGTATGACTTTTACTAGGACATGTAGGCATAATATATGTATCTGTTAGAATAGTCACTAATATAATGAAAATAAAATTTTTAGATTAGACTTCTTCATTCAACCTTTTCTTTAAAAGTATTGTAGTTATTTTTGGATCAGCCCTTCCTTTTGTCAGTCTCATTATCTTACCAAGCAAGAAGTTTATTGCGGTAGGATTTTGTTTAGCATCTAACGTTGCCTTTTTCTCTTCTTTGAATATCCTATCTATTGATTCTAGTAAAATTGTCTCATCATTGATTATTGTGGTCATCTGTTTTTCTTTTTTTATGATATCAGATGGTAATTCTCCTGTTTTAATAATTCTTGATATTATGGATTTTGCTGTAGACCTATTTATTGTATTCTCATCAACTAGCTTTGCAATCTCTGCAATGTGTTTAGCATCTATTTTCATCTCATCAGTTATTGTTTTTTTACCTGATGAATCATATTCCATAAATGCAAGAATATCACTTACTATCCAATTGGATATAGATTTTGGAGAATGATATATTTTTATTGCTGATTCAAAGAGGTCAGCTAAATCTTTATTGTCAATGAGTACTTGTGATACATGTTCAGAAAGTCCATAATCATTTATAAATCTGAATTTTCTTTCATCAGGAAGCTCAGGTGTTTTAATTAAGAATAAGTTTTCCAGCAGAATTTTTGGAATATCTGGTTCAGGAAAATATCTATAATCTTCTTCTTCTTCCTTTGATCGTGCTTGTTTTGTAATTTTTCTTTTATCATCCCAATGTCTTGTTTCAGCTTTAATTTCTATATCATGAACGGTCATTGTTTTTTGTCGTGTTATCTCATATGTCAATGCCTTTTCTATGTCACTAAAAGAACCTACATTTTTGATTTCTACTTTTTTTCCATTACCTATAGAAATATTTGCATCACATCTTAGAGAACCTTCTAAATTGGTATTACATACATTCAAATGTTCTAGTATTGAGGTCATTTTATTTAAAAATATTCTTACATCTTTGGGATTAGTAAAATCAGGTTCAGTTACGATTTCTACTAATGCTACACCTGCTCTGTTATAGTCAATTAAGGCTTGCATTCTTCCATTTTCATAAACCAATCGTCCTGGATCTTCTTCCAGCTGAATCCTTCTTATTCTGGCAATTTTGTCATTTTCGCCATACTTTACAGATCCTTCTTTTCCTATGCTTGTACTGGTACCATAAGAATCATATTGTGTAATCTGGAAATTTTTTGGCAAATCTGGATAAAAATAATTTTTTCTTGAAAAAACTGTTAATTCTGGAATTTTACAATCCAAAGCTTTTGAAATCATAATTGCAAATTCTACAGCTTTTTTATTCAAAATTGGCAAGGATCCAGGCAATCCAATACAAATTGGGCATATATTAGAATTGATTTCTTTTTCTCTATAATTACAATAACATGAACAAAATAATTTAGTATTAAGTTGAGTTAGCTGACAATGTATTTCAAGACCAATTTTAACTGGTAATGATGATGATGTCATTATTATAGATTTGGATACGATGTATTAATATTAATTGATTTTTCCAGCACTTCCGCTATATTCAGTAATTTTTTCTCTTGAAATTCATCAGCCATAATTTGTAGTCCAATCGGTAGACCATTTTTGAATCCTATAGGAATTGAAATTGCTGGGATACCTGCCAAATTAGCTAAAACTGTGTTAATGTCTATTAGATACATTTTTAATGGATCGTCGATTTTTTCTCCAATTTTAAAAGGAAGAACCGGAACTGTTGGTGAAAGTAGTAAATCATATTCCTTAAAAAGATTTTTTAGCTCGTGTTTAATCAAATCCTTTACTCTTTGTGCTTTAAGATAATATTTTCCATAATATCCTGAAGATAATACAAAAGATCCTACTATTATTCTTCTTTTGACTTCATCTCCGAAATTTCCTCTTACTTTCGAAAAATATGTATTCCATTCGTAATCGTCGGGATTTAATTCGAACCCATATCTTGTATTATCAAATCTTGCTAAATTGCTGCTTGCTTCAGCTGTAGCAATTATATAATATGATGCAAGAGCATATTCTGATGATTTTAATGATGATTCCTCACTTATAAATCCAAACTCGTTGAATTTATCTATTGCAGAATATATGCATTGATATACAGGCTCATCAGCTCCGTTTATTAATTCTTTTAATAAACCAATCTTTTTGCTATTTTTTTGTTCAAGATCAGAATGATTATTGTTAAAAATATTATTATTCTTTGTGTCTATTGTTGTGTTATCATAAGTATCTTTTCCAGAGATAACTTCCATAATTTTTTTGACGTCAGATACAGTCCTTCCTATAGGACCAATTTGTTCTAAACTATTAGAATATGAAACAAGTCCGTATCTACTAACTAATCCATATGTTGGTTTAAATCCAACCACAGAACAAAAACTAGAGGGACAACGAACAGAACCGCCAGTATCAGACCCTAATGATGCTGTACATAATTGTGCAGCAATACTCGCTGCACTGCCACCTGAAGACCCCCCACATACATAATCTAAGTTCCATGGGTTTCTTGTAAGTCCATAACTGCTCCATTCAGTAGTTGATCCCATTGCAAATTCATCGAGATTTAATTTTCCTATTATTATTGCATCTTTATCTTTTAATCTCTTTATGACGGTAGCATCGTATGGTGGAACATAGTCGGATAGCATTTTGGAAGCACAGGTTGTTTTTAATCCTGCTGTACTGATATTATCTTTTATTCCTACTACAATGCCAGCTAAAGAACCAACTGTCAAACCTGATCTTATTTTCTTGTCTATTTGTTGTGCCTGAACAAGTGCATTGTCATTTATTGTTATGAATGAATTTATCTTTTTATCAACTTTTTTTATTCTTTCTATAATTTGGGATACATATTCTTCAGAAGTAAATTCTCTATTTTTAATACCATTTACTACTTGATCAATATTTAGAGTATAAAGATTAGACATATTAACTCATAACTGGACCTCTTACAAACTTGTCTTTTAGGTTTTTAGCTATTTGGTCAATATTAAGAGTTGGTTCTATTATTGTGTCTTCTCTTAATTCTGACAATTTTTTCAAAGATAATAATAATGATGGATTGTTCTCTTCAAATGAAATTTCATCTAATTTATCCAAATATTTTATTATCTTTTCAATTTGTTTAGTATAAGTTTCAAATTCATTTTCAGTTAAATCTATCTTTGAAAGTTTACTCAAATGTTTTAGTTTATCTTTTGTAATCATGTTCGATTTATCACCACTTCTCTTCCCCTTCTTTGTTTTTTCTATGGCGCAAGTCTATCAATATCTCTTGGATATAATATAGCATCACGAATATTATCTATTTTTGTGAGAGTCATTAATAGCCGTTCCAATCCTATTCCACACCCAGCATGTGGAGGCACGCCATAACTAAATATTCTCAAATGATAGTCAAATGAATTCAAATTTAATCCTTTTTTCTTCATTCTATCTATAAGAATTTCTTTATTACTAATTCTTGTGCTTCCAGATGATATTTCTAATGATCCGTACATTAAATCAAAAGATTCACAAATCTTTGAATCATCTTCATTCTCTTTCACATAAAATGGTTTAGCTGCTGTGGGCCAATCTGTTATAAAATAAAAATTATTGTTTAACCGATCGTCATCAAGTTTTTTAATTACCTGTGGAGATATATCATCTCCCCATCTTACTTTTTCTCCAATATTTCTCAATCTTTCCGTTAATTCTGAATATTTTAACCTTGTAAATGGTTTATTGTTATCATTAATTTTTTGATCAATATCTAATTCAGGACTATTTTTACTATTATCATCTTCAGACAATGACTTTATAATAAATTGAATCAATTTCTCTAATAATACCATAATATCATTATAGTCAACAAAAGCAGATTCAATATCTATCGATGTAGCTTCTGATAAGTGTCTATTAGTACGAGAAGGTTCAGCTCTGAAAATTGGTCCTATCTCAAAGACTTTTTCAAAAGCCATTGTAAGTTGTTCTTTATATATCTGAGGACTCTGAGCCAAAAATGCCTCTCTCTCGTAATAGAATATAGGGAAAAGTGCAGTTCCTCCCTCTGAAGCTGTCGCTATTATCTTAGGCGTATTAACCTCTATAAATTTCTCATTTGAAAGAAAATTGCGAATATATTTTAAAATGTTATTACGGATGATAAAAATATCTTGCAAATATTTTCTTCTCAAATCTATCGCTCTAAAATCTAATCTAGTATCAATTCCTGCAGGATTTCTATTCTGTATCATAAACGGTGGGGCCTGTATAGGAATTGAAAAAACCTTTAGTTCTAGTGGAATTATCTCTATTCCATTGGGTGCTTTTCTTTGAGAAATAACCTTTCCATTTACTCCTAGGGATGTATGTTCTTTTAACTGCAAGACTTGTTCATATACTAAATCTGGACATTGACCTTTTTTAGCAATTATTTGAGTGTCTCCATCTTTATCTCTTAACATAATAAATTGAATATTACCATGGTCCCTAATACTGGAAATCCATCCCATTAGAATAACTGATCTTCCTTCGAGAGATGGATTAATCTCTGATGAGTAGTGGGATTTTCTCCAATTTCCTAATTCCTCTTCTCTTAATATATTACTACTATTATTCAATTTTAATACCTAAATAACATATGAAAATTATACTAGACTAATTTATCCATAACGTTTCTAATATGACATCCATATACTATAATCAATTTTTAATGTGTTATAACACTGATATATAATATTTGGTTCTGTCGATTCTATGGATTTAAAATGGTGTTGATGTATAGATAGTATTATTCTGGTTTGACTTTCAACAATGGAGTAAGAACTTGTTGTGTTATAGCTTCATGAGTTAAATCTGAAGATTTTATAACACTAATTCATTTAATCTTTCTCTTACAGAATTTATATTAAGTTGCTGACTATTTTATATAACGTGTAATATCCATCGTGGTCTTGATAGATAGGGCAAAATCCTGAGTATCAATTCATTCAAAATTCAATAATTAAAACAATTTTTTAAATTCATCAAGATTATGAAATTTTTCTTGTAGAAAATGATGTAAAAATATATGATAACAGCAAAGGAATCAAATGGAATTGGTAATTAATCACTTGATAGTATATCAGGAAAATCATCTTTATAGAGTGATGATTAGTCATAATCCTCCTTACAGGGTAGCAAATTAGGAATACAAGACGTAGTCTAAGAGATAAAGACTACATCTTGCTGTCTGCTTTTATAACATCTAATTAATTGTAGATCTTTTATCTTAGCGAGTTTATACCCTTCCTAGAATAGAATATAATTTTATTCCTATCATATTCCTGAATTTGTACTGAAAATATAGTCTGTTTTCCTCAAACAATATCTCTAATCGTAATATATTTTATCATATAGTATATGTTATGATATAATCATGTGGATATCTAAAGTTTCATCTACCAGACAAAATTGGCAAAAATGTAAATAAAAATTACTATTTGGTAGTCATCAGATGTATTTACATAATTGTTCACTTTAAAAAGTACATGTATTATACTTTGTTGTTGTTATGTCCTCTGTTTTTGGAGTTTTAACAATTCGTAAATTTCATTAACTTCACAACTTAACTAGATTTATCCAAGAAAATGGATTCGTTAAAGGTAGCTCATTGGGTGATGGAGCCTCATTGGGTGATGGATCCATTTTTATTTTATCTATATTGGATAAGGAGGTAAGTGGTGAAAGACCAAACGAGTTATTATAGACTAATCCACTTGACGTAAATACTCCATTATCCCTAAGTTTGATAATCTCTGTGTTGTTCAGAGCTCTATTCCAAACTCCTACTTCATCTATACTTCCAGTAAAGAGATTATCAGCAATACGAGAATTAGCACCTATTTTCAGAGGATTAATACCAGCTGTTTCTGGAATGCTAGATGTAGACAATGTAGTTATCTGAACACCATCTACGTATAGTCTTAATATTGAGCCATCAAATGTGACAACCCCATGATGCCATTGTCCATTGTTATATGAATTTGGGGAAGTAACCATTCTGTCAGAACCACTTGAAGTTTCAAATCCTCCTTGAACTCCTTCTGATGTTGTCATCCATAATCCATAATTCATATTGTTACCAGCTGTGTCAGTTCCATGCCCGCCTTTATTTACTATATAAGCTTCATCTCCAAAGTTAGATGTTGTTTTAAACCATGCGGCTACACTGAATGTTGTAAGTTTTAGCTTTTGCTCATCTGGTATGGTTACTACATCATTTAGATCATTAACATTGAGGAATGGTTCATAGCGATATCCTCCTGATGATGAGGGTGGAGGTTGTGTGGTTCCTCCTGATTTGCTAATAGTAAATTGGTCCAATATTGCTCCTCCTTCATTGCTGATAAATTTGCCTATCAGATTTGTTCCGTTATTTTGGATATCTATATTTAAATATCCAAATTTATTTGATTGTTGATATACCATAAATGATTTTTGACTACTCAGTGAGTGAAAGTTTACTCCTCCTGTTCCTACAATTGCATGTATTTCACCTGCAGGATCATTGTAAGTATTCCTATTAGTGTCTGTAATTGTAGGATTTGATTTACTGTTTGAATTAAATTTTATTGGAAAAGATCTTTGATAATCATGAGTATGACCTTCTAGTACAATATCAACACCATATTGATCAAAAATAGGGTGATAAATATCTCTAAGACTTGATTCCCCAGAACATGAAGAACAACTACTTGGAGAAGAATACATTGGTTTATGAAAATAAACAATAATCCAATCGATATTGGGATTTGCAGCAGCTGTAGCTAAATCATTTTTTACAAATACGTTTTGAGAAGAACCTGAGCTATAAGAAATTTCAGTTGCCATAGATAAAAAGTGAACGTTATTAAAGTTAAAGGAATAAACTTGTCCAAATTGTCTAGTCAGAGAAAATGCATTTAGATAAGTAGTCAAATCTTCTGAATCACTATTCTCGTGATTGCCTATACTTATTTGCATGTTATTGGCATTAGGATTAGTTTGGGGATCATAATCATAGATAGGTTCCAGTGAATCCAGCCAACAATCAGCTGAGGACTCGTAAGAATAATCTCCTAATCCCAAGATAAGTTCAGGACTTTGAGCTTTTATGGAATTTACTGTTTTATCAGTATTAGAGTTACATCCCCAATCACCTACTGCAGCAATGTTAAAGTTAGGAATAGTTGTTGTCTGTGCATATACTATATCAAAATTATTATTGATATTATTGATATTTACCAAGACAAGGGCAAGAAATGCAAATATTGTAATGATGGTACCATATCTACATGTAAAATTACAGTTCATTATGTCTCTGAATTGATTTTCTGTTATTTATGAAGAAAGTAATACCAGAACTAAAGAATAGATAATGTCATT
>DAIPKY010000160.1:0-3614 GCA_036769505.1 Nitrososphaeraceae archaeon | reverse complement strand
GGGTATCGACAGACATCTCTAATTGTGTATCCATTACAAGAACATGAACATTTTGATAATCAAAAGAATAATATGGTTTATTTAGGTTATAGTGATCCATTAGAGATTTTTTTTAATTTTTCACCTTTCATTCTTTCTTCTTCATAATCATCATGATTACCTATTGCTATCTTAGTTTTTGAATCCATGTTTTGGTCATATTAAACCAACATTCAGGGTTCTTATAACTTAAATCTCCGGATACCAGAAATAGTTCTGGATCTAGTTTTTCTATATTTTTAATATTTTCTTGTGCTCTTATAGAACAGCCAATATCTGCAACAGCTATAATATTGAACTCTTTGTTTTCATTCTCATTGAGAATCTCATTTTCAATTGCAAAGGAAATATTATTAACATAATAGAATAAAAACAATAAAACTAATAACAAAAAAATATACAGATTGTGACATGTGAAAATATAGAATTATAGAATATCATTTATTTCTTTTGTAGAAAATAAATGAAATTCAATTTGAGACAATAGAGTAAATAAAAACATAGAAATAATAAAAGATAATTGTTATATAAAAATTTTTTAGTAAAATGTAGATTTACATAAACATAGTAGAATTTTTTTCTACAATATTTTATTTAAGGCTTATATAATAAATAAACAGTAAATTGTATAAATAATGATAATATTTTTAAATCAATGTTTTTTGTTAGTTAGTTTATTTTCTCTATTATTTCTATTTTTTACATTTAGTTTATTTAATATTATATCTGTAATTTCTGTGAATGATGATCAGCCGACTGATAGCAATTTCTTTAGTATATCACCAGAGGATTATTATGATCCTAACGATTATCTTGAAGAATCTCCTCCTCTTCCTAAACAAGTAGATCAAGATATTACTACTACAACTACTATAGATAATGATCAAAATAATACACTTCAATCTACATCTAGCAATTATGGAAAATCAGCAGAGGCAACTACAACTACAACAACAAAGACAACAAATTATTTATCTGAAAATTACTCTGATGATGATATCAATTTTATTGCGGCCGGAGATTGGAGTTGTAATAAAGAAACAAATAAAACCATAAAAAAAATAACCAAGTTAGATCCCGAACTAGTCTTGGGTCTTGGTGATTATACCTTTGAAAGTATATCTCCTCAATGCTGGTTTGATATATCCGAACCTATTGATGAAAAAATGAAAATTGCTATAGGTAATCATGATCTAGATTACCAAATTTCCTATTATCAATTACTTGATCATTATAATTTAAAAGAACCCTACTATTCCTTTGATTTTTATAATATCCATTTTTTAGCCATCTCATCGGAATATCCCTTTGAAAAAGGAAGCAAACAATATGAATTTATAAAACATGATTTAAAAGAATTATTACAGGATCCTTCAATCTTATGGAGAATTGTATTTTTACACAAACCTATGTATACTTCTGCAGATTTTGATATAAAAGATTCAGAACAATTGAAAAATACATTTCATCAATTATTTGAAAAATATCAAATAGATCTAGTTTTATCTGGTCATACTCAATATTATCAAAGATCTCTTCCACTATTATATAACAACGACAATGATACTACTCCTTTTGTAATGGATCAGAATAATAATGAATATAATAACCAAGATGGCATTATCTTTATAACAGCAGGTACAGCAGGTGATAAAATACATCATATTAGTTATTACTTTCCTTATTATACAATACAAAAAGGCAAATTTGGATTTTTGAACTTTGTCCTCGAAAATAATGGACATACACTTACAGGTACATTTCATGATACAGATGATCTTAATATTCTAGATAGATTTGTTATTTCAAAAGATAACGAAAATAGAAAAAATATTACATCGTCTGATAAAGAAGTAGGATCATTTTAATGATGATAACAATTTTAATGTCAACATTTCATTCATATAATAAAAAATAGTAGTATTAATATACGCCTTTGAACTCTACCATTCGAAGAATCATCCTACTAATCTTTTATTTTTTAACTCAATTTTTTAATATTATAGAATAAGATATCCTTTGTGGTTAAAACTAATATTGAATTACTCTAAATATTCACGTATTAGAAAAATACTTAAAATGTAGATCAAATACTTCTATTTCTTGTTAAAAATCTTTAACACAGATACTGTGATATCACATTCTGATTAATTCTATTATTAAACATTTATTTTACTATTTTGTATCTAATTTGGTCAAAATTAAATTTCTATACAATTATAAATTATTGTTTAGTTATTTGAATAATTGAAAAAGTTAAAAGTAGATGAATAAAGTCACCAATGCTCATAATTATTTAAATAAACCAAAGAAGCCACCAACTGGATTTGTTTCTTTTTTTGTTGTTGTATTTGTATTACCAATAATTTCTTTGCTATTTATATTTCCTGACTTGACGCCGGATTGTTGTTCTTGTTGTAATGCTATACTAGAAGATTCGGTATTGCTACCATATCTTACAGTTTCACAATCATTTTCTGGGATTGTATCTCCTTGAGTAATATTAAAATCTGTTATAGTATCTGCTCCAGTCCCACACATGAATATATCCTTTCCAAGACCTCCTGTTAGTGTATCATTGCCTGGACCCCCTATTAATATGTCATTTCCTCTATCACCATATATTCTGTCATTTCCTTCTTCTCCTTCTATACGGTCATTTCCTGCTTTTCCCTTTAATACATCTCTTCCCTCATTACCATAAATTATATCATCTCCACTACCACCACTAATATCATCTCCTGATTGCATTCCATATATGGTATCATTTCCATCTAACCCTTTGATAATATCTTTGTTTATTGTACCCGTAATATTATCTGCATTTTCTGTCCCGTTAATGATATCTGCCCATACTATATTAATAATATTATGACTAGACTTGGTATCAAATTCTACCGATAAAAAGAGTGTACCGAACATCGAAATCAAGAATAGAAGAGAAATTAGTGAAAAGTCCACTTTCCTATTTTTGAAAACAACCATGTGGTCTGCTATTGATTCTCTTTTAGAATTATAACTACAAAATTTTTTATTATTCCTTTTAACCATTTTACTCTAATAGGAATAAGTAAAAATGAATTTAAAGAAGTATTGCAACATATTATACTAAAATTGTTATATTAATAAATTTTTAAATATTTATTCACTTTAAATATAATAAATATATACAAATTTTGAAGTAAATTTAAAAAAAAAAGAAAAATTAATTAAAGAAAGGTCCTGAGAAGTATTTCTCATTTGATGATGGCGGTACTGGAATTGGAGGAAATGACCCAAAATCCCCGGTAGGCATATCATCAGGACTAAATACAGGTTGTAATGGTGGTGGTGATTGTAGTTTTGGTTGTAGTTTTGGTTGTGGTTGTGGCGGAGGCATTTTGAACTCTTCTTCTTGTTCTTGAGGTAAATTATTAGGATTGAATGGTGATGGTGGTGGTAGTACTGTTTGAAATCTTCCTGAGTAATATTATCATAGAACGTTTCATTTTTAGCAGGATCAAGGATAGAACATTGTCCGACAATTTTGTCCTCTTTATCGCACACAAATCGGTCAGCTCCTTTTCCACCATTAA
>DAIPKY010000159.1:0-3622 GCA_036769505.1 Nitrososphaeraceae archaeon | reverse complement strand
TATTGATTTTGTGATGCAAAAAATCAAAATGCAATATTTGAATGTATTATTGTTACTGTAGACTTAATCAGTCATCAATATACTTCTGCTATGCAAATCAAGTATTTCTTTCTGTTGTTGCTTTGTGAATCTATTAAAGAAATCTTTTTGATGGTACAAACAAATTTGCTTTATTTTTATATTTTTAAAATATGGAGGTATAGATTTTTCTAATTCTATTAAATTTTCAAAGCCTCTTTTCTCATAAATAAATCCATAATCTGCTAAAATTACTATGCCTTCTTTTTTTAATTTTTTTGCATGTGATAATGACATTCTAACCAAAGATGAAAAATTGTAATTGTCCTTGTTAGCAATACGATTATTATTGTATTTATCAAGATAATGGTCTATATTAGGAGTTATTGTCGGTGTTTCTCCTTCTACATTAGAAAATATTTTTGGTGACTCAATAATTATCAAAGAACCATTACAAGTATATCTTTTGACATCAATACTACAATTTTTTTGGCTACTTTCATATTTTTTATCATTTTCAACCTCATTAGTCTCGGTTGGAAATGAAGATAATATCTTTTTTACTGAATGTGAACTTTCATAATATGGTAAAAATATTACCATTTCATTACTATTATCCAAAAGTCTTTTAATATAGTGAAAATATGTTTCTCTTATTATTTCTAAATTAGGATATACGACTATTTGATGAATTCCAGTAGGAGTATTTAATAATGAATTTAAAATCTCTTTAACTCCTCTATGTTGATACTTGATAATTTTTATATTATTTGTATCATCATGAAGATTCATAGTTATTCTCTGTTAATAATAGATACATAGACATATACTATTAAATTTTGTTTGTATACTGATTTAAACTTTATCTCAGTTATAAACAATATTTTTTTCTAATGTTACTTGAAAATTATTATTATTCTAGAAGAAAAGTTGGTTTTGTTGAGTTGGAGATATAAAATAAACTTCTTCGGACCATAATACTCGCTCTACTCCTTCGATTTCTTTTATATTAGTCATTGTTTCTATCAGATCTTTGCTATCTCTATAAACAAATAAAGCGACTAAATCTGAATTACCAACGTGAACTGAGACAGATAATATACCACGCTTTTCAACAACAATCTGTCCAATCCTATCAAGTTGTCCTTTTTGAAGATAAACATGTAATAATCCTCTTTTATATCCTAATTTCTCATAATTAAGTTCTATTTTTGTAGATATTATTTCTTTTTCAAATAATTTTCTAGTTCTTCGTTGAATAGTACTCAATGGTATTTCTAATTTTTGTGAGATGAAAGAGTTATCATGATTTGCTATTAATAATTCAATTATTTTTTTATCAATAATATCAATATTAACTAAGTTATTATTGTGATTATTATTATTATTATTATTATTATTTATTCTTAAATCATTATTTTTTCTATATTGTTTAGAAACTTTAACTATTCTAATCATTTTCACTACTTATAATAATAGGTAATTAGAAATTATATTTAAGTTTTTAGTAATTGATGATTTAACATGTTATTTTTTCTCATAATTCTTATTTTTTATGTCATTAAGATAATTAAATTTAATAAACTAATCGTTCTTACACATTATTTAAAATAGTTTTAATTTATAACAAATGAATTTTTCCTTTCAGATTCACAATTCACAATTCACAAATTACAAAAGAAGACAAAAAGATAGAAGAAAATCATGAATTTGCAATTAATACGATAAATAGACATAAAACAAGATTAAAATTCGAACCAAAAATGGGTGAATTAACTTATACGTTTAGGAGATATAAAAAATTGAGCAGGATCTCTAATTTCAATCAATGAAAATTATTATATAATATTAACTAATGATTTTGATCAATATGATTTTGATAAATAATAGAAAAAATTATTCCTTTAATTAAACAACAAAAAGAGAACTTCTAAATAATTCAATTTTATGTATTTTCCTTTTTACACTGCTTTAGAACTATTTGAATGTGGAAAATTAAAAGTTATTGATTAGGTAACCTTTTTATTTTAGGAAAGAAATATCTATAAAAATCTTTAAATTTATTTGTTATATATAATATGTAAATATATAAATATTTGAGAGACTGTTTCTATTATTTTTTTAGTACTATCATGTACTTCTACATTTTTTATAATTTCTATTAATTAAGTGATTTACCATATTTGTCGTAGGATGAAGATATAAAAAAATTAGGATTATTCCAAAAATATACGGTCAAAGACTCAGCATAGATTTTTTATTTCATATTCAAATATCTTTATTAGAGTCTAATCAAATTTTTTGTATTGACTCAACTTTTTTTAGTATTATTTTAACACTACTACTTTTTTAATTATATTATTCAAATGAGGAAATAAACCAGACGTCGTTTTTAAAACTATAAACGCAAGTTCTAATTCATTAAATGAACGTTTTATTTGTGAAAGGATACTACCATTATGATAGCTTTTCTTTACCTCTTGCGGTCATTTATTGTTTTTCTTTCTTCTTTATCAATTCGTAAACTTGTATGTAGTGATCTTGACATGTGTATCTTATCTTAATTGGATCACTTTCGTCTAGGATCCCTCCTGTTGCTTTCTGTTTACATATTTCACATGTATTGTTTATTATCTCAAAACTCATTTGTTATTAATACCTTTTTGCTGTTGTTGTACCAATTTTCCAATATTATTATTGGTTTTTGGGCCTTAATAAAATTACATTTATCGCCCAGGCTCAGAGGTGTGTGTGAATTTGTTTTTGACACACTATTTTTGGCTCATGAGTTATTTGATTTATAATATTAGGACATCACAAAATCCCAGTATTCTAACTAATAGTCCAAAATATTGATCCATTAGTGGGTAGAAATAGAAGCAAGTTTAGTATGAGCCTCAAGCCATGCACCGAGATCTGCTAAGACATACTGTTGTTTTGGGCCAATGCAAGTTTGCCATTGAGATGAAGGATAGAACACATGACCAAGGTTGGGATATGTGATAAGAATATGATCTGGATGATTCATCTCTGTTCATTTTTGTTGCAATCAGAAAGCTTGTTGAACTAGAGTTTGATTAAGACACTTTTCATTTTCTTCCATGTACTTTCTTATGATTATCCAAACGTCTTGGATCTTCAATTTTATACTAGCTTTTTCACATTTTAAAGATGGAATTTATAGAGTGTTAGAAAGAAATCAACTATAAAAGGTTAATATTTTAAGATGATTTAGAATTAAATATATATTATAATATAATTCAACAATTAATTTTGAAAATACCAGATTTATTGGTAATATTAGGTTTAATCAATGTTCTTAGTATAATATTGATTACTGGTTCTCTTTTTCAAAATTATACAATTTTTTTTGAAAATAACCATCATATTCTTTTAAACGTAACTCCAATTTATGCCCAAGATAATAGGGGTATCTTGGAGGATGACGATATCTTTCCTGATTTTAAAGCAGAAGATGGAGATGGTGATGGAGGTAAAGAAAAAGATGGAGATATCTTTCCTGATTTTAAAGCAGAAGATGGAGATGGTGATGGAGGTAAAGAAAAAGATGGAGATGGTGATGGAGGTAAAGAAAAAGATGGAG
>DAIPKY010000158.1:1982-3641 GCA_036769505.1 Nitrososphaeraceae archaeon | reverse complement strand
AAAGAAAATTTATTAATTCCTTTTTTGATTCCTGGACCAAATCAACCAAAGGATTTTAATACATTTTTACGACCATTTATTGATGAAATGAAAGAATTAGAAAGTAAGTAATTTACTATATTTATTTATAATTAAGTATTTATTATTTTTTATTAAAATAATATTTTTATTTTTAGATGGTATAACATGTTATGATGCATATACCGAAAGTGAATTTATATTACATGCATATATTCTTGCATGGACGGGTGATATTCCAGCTCTTACAAAAGTCATGAATATCACAGGACATAATTCATATTCGGGTTGTAGATTTTGTGAAATTAAAGGAATTTACTCACAAAAACATAAACATGTTTATTTTCCTACTAATTCTAAAGCCAAATATACTAAAAAAAATCATACAAATTGGCTTTTACATATTAATGAAATAGAATTTGCATCAACTTCTAAAGATAAAGAAATATTGGTTAAGAAATATGGTAATTATAAATAAATAATAATTACAAATTCTTATATATTTTATTTTATAATTAAATTATTTATTTACTTTGTAGGAATAAAAGGAAAAAGTATTCTTTTTGAATTACTTTCTTTTAATTTTCCTAGATCATTTCCAATTGATATTATGCATCTATTTTTTGAAAATGTTGCGCCACATATGTTTAAATTATGGGCAGGTCGATTTTTTAAAGATGATCAAAATATTTCTATACCTTTCGTCTTATCAAAATCTTCATGGGAAGAAATTGGCATAATAATGCAAAATAACAGAAAAAATATGCCTTTAGATTTTGGAAGACCACCTAGAAATATATTTAAACATAATGCTGGATATAAAGCTGAAGAATGGGCAAATTGGATTACTTTGTATTCAGTACCTTTGCTGAAATCCAAATTACCCGATAGGTATAAAATTATATTTATAATAAATATATTTTAATTATTTATTCAATTTGAATTCTAATTTGTTAAAATAAATTTATAGATATATTAAAGGTTGGAATGAATTTGTTACTGCTGCTCATTTATGCATGCAAACAAATATAGAAAAAGAAGATATTTCTATCATTAGAAGAAAACTAAAAAGTTTTTATAATCATATTTCAAAGTAAGTATATAAATATATTTACATACTATAAAATTGATATCATTCTTATTTATTTATATATAATTTGTAGGGATTATGCAAATATCGATGAGGAAGATCGATCAAATATCTTTTTAATATCTTTTCACTATTTATTACATGTAGTTGAAAGTATAGAAGATTTTGGTCCATGTAGAAGATATTGGCAATTTCCAATGGAAAGGATGTGTGGAATGCTAATTCCATTAGTTAAATCACAAATACATCCTTATGCAAATCTTTGGAATAATATAATTTTAAATGAACGATTCAATCATTTAAAATTTAAAGAATTATATAAAGAGATATTTCCAGATAAAGAAGAAAAGATATGGGCTTCTCATAGAGTTTTTAGTTCTATTTTATATGATGAATATGAATTTTATTCACCATCCAAAAAATATGTTTTAACTTCAGCAGAATTAAAAAAATTGAAAGATATTTATGCAGCCATATACGATATTAATATAAGGACTATTGAGGTAACATTACAATAAAAGATTATAATTAATTAAGGATTTTATATTTAA
>DAIPKY010000158.1:0-1882 GCA_036769505.1 Nitrososphaeraceae archaeon | reverse complement strand
AAAATAAAATAAAAAATAAATTATAATCTTAAAAAATAAAATTCAATTATTAAATTGCATTTGATTTTCTTTTCTTTTTCTTTTGTTCATTATTCTCAAAAGAATTTGTATTTTTTACATTTACAAAGGTCTCTGAAAACAAATTATTATGTGTAAAAAATACCAACGAATGCCTAACACCAAAACATGGAAGATTACCATGTATAAGTAAATTTGATCTAAATGCTAAAATATTTCCAGGTTTCAATTTTACTCTTATATTGAGTTGTGGAAATATCACATCACCTCCTTCCCAATCTCCTAATGGTACAAGCCAACAAAATCCATACTTATCATCATCACGATCAATATGATAGCCGCAAATGGTATTGAAATTTACTGCACACATTCCAAATACCTTAAACAATTTTTTTACCTATATAATAAAATAAAAATAAGCATAAATAAATAAAGTTTATTAAAAATAATGATTTTTAAATTAAATAATTAATTTACCTGATCTGGAAAACAAAGATTACTTAAATTATTAAACATTGACGGATAATAAAATGCCATTATATCTGAAATATAATCTGCTAATTTATTGATATCATATAGCATTTCGTCAACGCAACTATTAAATTAAATATATATTAAAATCAATAATATCAAAGTAATAATAATAAACAAATAATAAAAAAAAATTAATTACACACCATGAATGATTCAGGTAATCTTCTTCATATTTTCCCTTTTTATTTCCACAAACATAATCTTGGGATTGATAAACTACTTTATTATTATTACGAAAAATTCCAAAATGTTGTGTAAATGGCTGGGTTTTTGTGACTGAAGGTAATGCTGCTGCTATTCCAGATAGTGATGGTGGTGGCGCTGATGGTGCTGATGGTGCTGATGGTGCTGTTGATGCTGTTGATGCTGTTGTTGGTACTGCTTCTGATGGTGATGCTGGTGTTGTTTCTACTTATTATTAATAAAGAAAATTAAATTTAAAGTTCTTTAAATGCTTACGCAAAAAAAAAATACAAAATTATCTGATAAGATACCTGAAGATAAATAATTAAATCCCTTAAATTTTGGAGGAGCATGAGATGGATCGTTATGTATATGAGTCCAATATGATTGAACTGCGCTATCTGCATTCATAACTAAATCCATCTTTTCTTTAGGTATTTCGAATAATCGAAATAACGTTTCACCATTTTCACCTACACAATGGTAATTTCCTATATAATAAATTTATTATATTAAAAATAATTTTAAAATGAGCATAATAAATTATAAATCAAATAAATTTAACGAAATATTACCTTCAATTATTTTAAAATTTTGCATGTTATAATGCAAAAAAAAGGAATCCACACTCTTAAGATCTTTATTTTTTGATCCAATCTTAATTTCAACCGGGGGATATTCCTTTAAATCTAACTCCTCATTATCAGGATTTTCTTTTTTAAATTCCTGATATTCTTCAAATAATTTTCGTTTCATATAACGAATTTTTTTTCTATTTAAAGTTTTTAATTGTTTTTTATTTTGTTGTTGCTGCTGCTGCTGCTGCTGCTGATGCTGATGATGGTGGTGGTGATGGTGGGGGAGTTGCTTTATCTGACTATCCTTTACAAACCCAAATTCTTCTGCATATTTCAGTAATAATTCATTTAATTTATTTTTAAAAGAAGGAAATGAATTTTTACTCTTCCTCTTGATATTTTTTGTACAAGAGTAAGAAATATGCGTTGAAAGTTTGTTGGAAATATCATGAACCACCTGACAAGTTTCTTGAATATATTCATTATATTCAAGCAAAACTATTTTATGTAGCTTATATTTATGCAATTGATCTTTGGGTATGATTAACATTGATTGCAAAAATTGAGGC
>DAIPKY010000157.1:0-3641 GCA_036769505.1 Nitrososphaeraceae archaeon | reverse complement strand
GACTGAGGCTCTTATCCCTCAGGGGTTCGTGGGTTCAAATCCCATCTCCCGCATCGTGATAAATCAGTCAAATTTTTTCATAATATTATAATAGGGTGAAGCTTTATGTTTATCTAAACATTTTCTACAAAACGACTTGTCACCATAACGTTGGTGACAAATACACTGGCACAGGGTATTATCATAAGACACCATTCTTCATGTCTTGTTTGTAATTATAATCCTTTTCAATCTTAGTTCATTGATCAACAATACTGTTACCATCACTTTTTTATTTATGATAATATTACTCAGAATATTGGTTAAAAGTCGGGAAGAAATAGAAAAACAGCAGAGACTTTATGAATTATTGAAACAACAACATGAAGCAGAAAAAGATGAAATCATACATTATAGTACACTTTTGAAAGAAATCGAAAATAACTTAATTAGAAATTATATAAATACTCTTCTTACAGATGGGATAAAACACATACAATACATAACTCAAGTTATGGCTAAAATAGAAGGAGCCTCAGGTAGCATTCATCTCACAAAGGAAGGAATAAGTCAATCCATCAATGAAGAAGAAGAATCTAAAAATCTCTTAGTAGAATGTATAGATCTTACTCAGGATGAAGATATTAAGGAATTACTAAAGAGTATTGTTGTAGACGAAGAGCATCATATAAAGATATTAGAACATATTAGAAAATTAGTAGAATCTTACTCTAAAAAAATCTTATAATTCTAGACCAATTTTTAAGATGGATTCTTTCGGTAATTATTATATAGAAATTGTCAATTTCACCACACCAATTTAATGATTATCTTCAGTCTTCTCATTTCTGTAAAAAATTCTTGATTAAGGATGGGATAACTTCGTCTTATTTTGAGATAGAAACTTATCCAGGTTTTTTCACCAAAACTAGGTATAATATTATCACTTTAAAAAATACATTTCAACAAATTGGGGAATCCATGAGCATACTCAAGAATTTTGATTATTACCAAGACCTTATCTGTAAAATGTTACCTGAGATTGCGGATACGAATCCTTTTAAAAAAGTATTTCAAAAGATACGATTTATGTTATTATGTTCTTTTGCCAAATTTATTTCCCTACTTAATAGTAAAGAATATGAAACAATTAAAAAATGGAATATTTTATCAAAGAACATCTTAGAATTAGTAGCAGAAATGGTCAATAGTTATCGACAAGGCTTAAAATTTACCGAGCTTTCAAATGGGTTTAAATTAGATCCTGAATTGTGCATTTTTTTTAATATCAATAGTGAAAAAATAGATGAAGAATTAAACCGCTATTATTTGTAAAACGAATGTTTTTTATGGAATGTATTCACTAGTTATACTTTAAGAAATAATTTAATACCTCTGCGCTATGTCCTTTTGGTTTTACTTTATAAAATATTTTAAGAATTTTTCCGTATTTATCTATTAAAAAAGTTGTTCTATTTACACCCATATACTCTTTACCCATAAATTTTTTGAGGCTGTATACGCCGTACTTTTTAGATATTTGGTTATTTGCATCTGAAACCAATAAAAATGGAATACTCATTTTTTCTTTGAATTTGTGATGAGTCTGTTCATCGTTAGGGCTAATACCTATTATTGTTATGTTATGTTCCAAATATTTGTTGAAGTGACTAGAAAATTCATATGCTTGCGTAGTACATCCAGGAGTGAAATCGTTAGGATAAAAGTAAATAACTATACGTTTACCTAAAAAATTAGATAATTTTAAATCTTTATTATCGGAATCTTTAAATGTAAAATCTGGAGCTAACGCTCCCTCCTTTGTGTGGAATTCTTGACTCAATATCTTTTTATATTTTTTTCCGATAAAAAACTTTGCTCTTTACCAATGTCCATTGAATTTATTTATATGAAAAGTTAATAAAAATTCAATTTGCCAGAAAGGGATAATAAAAATGGATAATTATGATATTGCCATAGTTGGAGGAGGACCAGCTGGACTCTCTGCTGCATACACTGCCGCAAAAACTGGAGTCAAAGTTATTCTTTTCGAACGGGATAAATCTATTGGGCAATATGTAAGAACTAGTGGAGTTTCATGGATCACTGAAATGAAAAAATTAGAAATTCCTGAGAAAATTTATAATCCAATAAAAAACTATAGATTTGTTTCTCCTAAAAATGAAATAACGATTAAAGGCAATGAATACAGATCTTGTGTTTTAGATGTCAGGTCGTTGTATCAATATCTTTCTTTTCTTGCCGCTAAGGCTGGTGCAGAAATAAGCATAAATTCGAATGTGGTCGATGTAGTTCGTAGTGAAAATAACAATAGAATTTCTGGATTAATAGTCAATACCCTAAAAGGAAAGATGGAGATAAGGACAAATCTCGTTATAGATGCAAGTGGATTTAATAGTTTTATTGGCACAAAACTTGGATATGTCTCCCCTTGGACCAGGTATGGAGTGGGTGCGGAATACGAATGTTATTGTGATAAAGCAGATCCTCAAACCTGGACATTAATGGTTGGTAGCAATTATTCTCCGGCTGGTTATGCTTGGATATTTCCTTTATCCCAAAACCGTGTCCGGATAGGAGTAGGAGTTGGAAAACCAGAGTCTTCCATTGATCCTCTTAAATTGTTGAATCACCTAATTATACAAAAATTTAAACCACTTGGGGAATTGGGAATTATTCAACCAATAGAATATCACTATGGATATATCCCTAATCAAGGAGCACGAAATTGTTCAGTCTTCGAAGGTGTGATTTTAGTAGGAGATTCAGCAGGCCAATCGAACCCTCTCGTCCTAGAAGGGATTAGACATGCTATTGAATTTGGTAGATTAGCAGGGCAAATAGGTTCTTCCTCTCTTAGTAGTGGTTGTTCAAAAAATTCCTTAATGGAATATGAAAATGAATGGAAAAAAAAACTGGGTACTAAAATTGAATCTGCTTTAAGAGTACAATCTAGATGGCTAGGTTTCACAGATGATGAATGGGATGATGAAATCTCTATATTAAGAGATATGTCAGTGGATGAATTCATTGATTTTATTAGCTCAGAGTTTTCACCTCTGAAAATGATAAAGTTAGCAATAAATCATCCAAAGCTGGTTGCACGACAACTTTTTAATCTCATTGTTAAAAAATAAAGATTTTTATATCTAGATAAGGCAGCAAGACTAATTTGGCTGGGGAATTGGCATCAGAATTTACTCCTATTTTGTATGCTTTGGGAATTGGCATTATGGCTGGAATACCATCCTTAATTCTATCGAAATTACTTTCTCCTCGAAAAAGGTATAATCCAGTGAAATTTCTTCCTATGGAATGTGGACAAATACCTACTGGTGAAGGACGTTCTCATTTTATGATGCAATATTATGCTTACATATTGATGTTCGTTGTTTTTGATGTAATGTCAATATTTCTTTATGCATGGGGTTCATCGCTTTTATCTATTCCAAAACAAGCTACTTTACCAATGATGGCATTTCTTGCGATTATGTTTGCAGCCATGGGATATGCCTTGTACCTTTCAGGTAGAAAAGGAATATGGTAATTGAAATAAGCAATTTGATAGGATTAAATTATCTTTTTATATATTTATTAATAAAGGAAGTCGATGTTAATTGATTAAGGATCTTATTAATCCA
>DAIPKY010000156.1:0-3651 GCA_036769505.1 Nitrososphaeraceae archaeon | reverse complement strand
AAAAGATAATACTTTTTAGTTTATTTGATATAAAAATCTAATGTATTTGCTTATGTAAATCTAATATATTTAAATTACATAACAGTTAATTTGTTTGAAACTAGAATAGTCATTATAAGTGAAGTTTCAAAAATATTATTAATTTTCACAATTTATATAATTCCATATTATTGAAATAAATATTTTATTTGTTGATAAATGTGATAATATAGTATAACAGAAGCGAAAAAGTAATAAGAACAACATAACTAAAATAAATTGTTGGAAAAAATATTAGGAAAAAATATCACAATAAGATCTAGTATGACTTTGTCTACTATGATGATAGCTGGTGCGTTATTGTTATTTTCTTTTAATGTGAATGTAATAATGGGAATTCCTGCGGATATTGTAAAAGGAGATTATTTGTTTGGGAGAACAGTAGGTATTGTAGATGACGAAAAAGGAAACCCACTATGGATAGTATCTGGCATTTGGAAGACTAATTTATCAAATCAAACTCAACAAGCTACAAACAATAATTCCACTGTTTTTGATGCGTCTTTTGAAATGATCAAAACTGATGGGACATCAAAACATACTCACACTGTGACTAATTTTGTTTTAGCCGATACTTCGAACCAAAATAACTATACTGTATATAATGGGGCAGGAACTATTAGTATGCCTCAAGGACCGGTTACTGGAGTTCCTATAAGCATTAAAGTAGTAAATAATAGTCTTGGTATAATAAATATTGGACCTGATAAAATAGATAATCACTTTGGTACTGAACCACTGTATGGTATTCCTTTAGAAGAGAGAGAACACGATAAAAAGAAACCCTAACTGATCTTAAATAAATTTTTTATTTTAATTCTAGTAATTTTAACAATAGGAAGAGTTAATATATAATTTATTTTGTTAACAAAGTATGAATTTTAAAAATACTATTTTTTTTAGTGGTATGGCCGTTTTACTTTCATTTTTGATTTTAAATGGTAGTAGTGTGACATACCAACCTTCATTTGCAGCAGCAATAGAATATGAACACAAAATGAAATGGGGAGAAAAAGGTTTTGCTAATGGTCAATTTAACCAAGCTAGTGGGATTACTGCTGATTCTGAAAATAATATTTATGTCGCTGACTTTACAGGTCGTTCAAATATGATTCAAAAGTTTACAAATAATGGTTCCTTTATACTTGGCTTTGGTGTATTAGGTAGCGGTCCTCAATTTTTCACTAATCCTTCTGGGTTAGTCTCTGACTCTGACAATAATATCTATATCGCGGATTTTGGAAATCCTACATATGCAATTAAAAAGTTCAGTAGTGATGGAAAGTTCATAAATACATTTGGGTCCTTTGGCCTGGGAGATGGAGAATTCATCACTCCAGGTGGACTTGGTGTAGATACTGAAAATAATATTTATGCAACGGATTTTGGAGAAAACAATAATGTACAAAAATTTGACAAAAGTGGTAATTTTATAATGAAATTTGGTACTTATGGAGCTGGTGATGGAAAATTTTTGAATCCAACTGATGTAGCAATAGATTCGCTTGGAAATATTTTTGTAGTTGATTCTTTTAACGAGCGAGTACAAAAATTTGACAAAAGTGGTAATTTTATAATGAAATTTGGTAAATCAGGTACTGGTAACGGAGAATTTAATGCACCTCTTGAATTAGCAATTGATTCATCTGATAATATTTTCGTAGTAGATCAAGGTAACAATCGCGTACAAGTATTCAATAGAGATGGTGTATATATTACTCAATTTGGCAATCAAGGTCAAGTTGCTGAAATTCTTCAAGGTCCAGTTGGTATTGCAATAGATTCTAATGGTAATGTATACATAGCAGATGGGATGGATAGTGATATACATGTATTTAGTCAAGTAAAATAATAATTTTTTATTTTACATTTACTGAAATCATCAACAAGGCATACTTTTTTCCAAAAGCAATGAATCAATTTTTTCCTTTAAGTTTTTTAATAGAATAGGTTTGTATACTACATATTTTTCAATATTGGGAATCTTTTCCTTTAATTGATCCAAATTTGCAATATCGGCAGTGATTAAACATATACTTGCATTATTATCTATTTTCTTTAATTGTTGATACATAATAATGCCATCTAGTTGTGGCATTTTTAAGTCAAGCAAAACCAAATCATAAAATCCTTTTTTGAAATAATATAAAGCATTTACTGGGTCCGTATAAGCGTCTATTTGGTATCCACGATTCTCTAAATATATTTTAAAAAGATTATTGATATCCTCATCATCATCTATTATCAACACTTTTTTTTTTGCCATGGACATCTTCCCTAACTTTAGTTCAATAGACAGTATTGTTTATTAAGATTGGGGAATAATGATACTCATATTTGACCTTTCAGTAAAGGGATATTGACATAAAAAATCAAAATAATGAAGAAAAATCTAATTGTTTTACTACGATATTTTTTTCTTTATATCGATAGTTAGCAATTGCTGTATTTCTGTTTTAAGTCTATCAAGATATACAGGTTTTTCTAATATTCTATCAATTTTCATAGTATATGATTTATCATATGGAATATTGTCTTTTATGTAAGCACTAACCATTATGGTTTTTATTTTACAATCAGTATCCTTTTCTCTTATTTTATTTATAAAATCTAAGCCTGACATTTGGGGCATTTTATAATCTGTAATAACTAGAGAACAATTGTTTGGATTTTTATAAAAATATTCTAATGCTTTAACTGGATTGTCAAAAGAAACTGTATTAAAACTATGTGATGTTAAGTATTCACTAAATAGGTCAAGAACGTCTTTTTCATCATCTACCAATAAGATATAATTATCTTTATAGTTAGATAATTCCATTCCTATTTTGTTATTGCTATTGAAATTAATAAACAATACTATTTATTATTATTATTTTATAATAATTAGGCACTATAGCAATAGTAATAATAATAATGCAAAATATTAAAAATACATGTTTCATATTATATTGATATAGAAAATTAAATCTAATTTTTCGTAAGGACTCCTATTTTGATTCAGCAAAAGTTAACTAAAGGAGATAAAAGTGAATTAAGCAATAACAACTATACTAATAAAATATAGATATAATGTCATATTGTCATCACTCTATACATCTTAATGTAATTCAAATGTTAATACTTCTCTGGATTATGATAAATTTATACCTTGATAACAAATAATATTTTACTTTAGATTAAATTTTTTATATGGGTAGTAAGCTTATTAGTAGGCTCAATGTTTGGAGTGAATTCTAGCCTGTATAAGTGTTCTAATACTTGTATTTGGTTTTTATTATAAAATATTTAAAATGATGAAAGGATAATGAAGACTATTATAGCATTTAATAAAGCTAAACAAGTATTATTAAAATTAAAATAATAATTTGAAGAAAATGAAGAATGTAATACCTGAATAAATTATAAGTTAAAAAATTTATTATTAGTATCAGATAAAATTATATCATATTCTGTGAGCTAAATAAATAAAAATTATTCCTATTATTAAAATGGATAAGGTCAATACAATCATTTCAAAAACTTCAGGAGAAGCTGGAGAGTATAGAATAATTGCCAGGCCGTATAAACTTATTAAGATAAAAAAAATTCCAAGTATATATCCTAATTTTT
>DAIPKY010000155.1:0-3652 GCA_036769505.1 Nitrososphaeraceae archaeon | reverse complement strand
TAAGCAAAATTATATCCAAAACAATTCATATACCAAAAATAATAGTTTTAAAATCATTAATCGGAGGATCATTACTTTTTATTTTAACGGTGATTATCTTTGGAATTGAAGAATTTAAGGTTGATTTGATACATATACCATATTTATTATTTGCCGGCTCATTGGGATTTGGAGCCTCTCTCTTCTTTTTTCTTCATAGTCTTAAAAGGATTGGGACAGTAAAAACAATATTATTATTTTCTACGTCATCTATATTTGGAATGATATTTGCAACAATATTTCTAAAAGAAAACATTACCATTTATCAAATTATTGCAGTGACAGTAATTTTAAGTGGGTGCTATTTGATTAAACGATAGAAAAAAATTCATAATCTGAAAAATAACATATCTAGGTTTTTATTTTTGTATCTTGTAATTCTTTGTATCTGTATTGTAATAAAAGGTAAATTCACTCTCCTATGAAAAGATATACTTAGTATATTTTTCTATTATTCAAATTTAATAGCCTAAAAGAAGATAGGTAGAGAAACATACTATTTTTTGATAAATTAAGACCCAAATTCAATTAAAAAGGAGGGAGAACTAATTCTTCCAATATTTTAGCCGATAGAATAATTGCGATGATTTTTAAAAGAAACAGCAAATAAAAAAATAATATCAAAATGATATTGCCTAATCAACGTTTTAGTGATATTTACGAAAAGGTCTGATATTCTATTGCAGTAGTAGTAATATAGTTAGAATTAGTCTTAGACATATTATTATCATAATTTTTGAGAGTAAAAGCTACTCTCTTTAAGATATTTCCTGATGGTTTTATCTCATATCTTTTTATTAATTCTTTTAAATAATCTCCATATTCTGAACATGTCTTAAAGTAATTTCCTTCTAATTTGTCTTCTGTAAAAATTCATGGTTTTGATGAAAGTCTAAATATTTGTATTTAGTTTTATTAATCATATCTCAATGAAAGTTTTGCATATTAACGATCAAGCTGGAGTTTCTTGTATCCTAGCCAAATATCAACGTAGAAATGGGATAGAGTCAAAAGTTTTGTCATCGTATAACATGGATAAATTTGGAATATTAAAATTTTATAAAGATTATGTTAATGTAGTTAAACCAGCTGATTTTGTAGACTATTGTATTTCTGAAGCTAAAAATGCGGATATAATCCATATTCATAGTAATGAAGCATTAATATTTACAATAAGGAAAATATTTGGTAATTCCAAAAAAATTATTCTTCATTATCACGGTACGGATATACGCGGCTTCAAAAATAAAAATAGCTCTAAAATTTCTATTTTTCAAAATATTACGAATAAAAAAAAATTATTTGTACACAAAATAAAAAATAGGTTGTGGCTTGTTAAAAGAGGATATTACAAGTCATTTTCAACGGAATCTCAGAAATTAGCTAATGATATACTAGTCGCAACACCCGATCTTTTAACATTAGTACCTCATGCAAAATATCTTCCAAATCCAATTGATTTAGATCATTTCTCCAAAAGAAATGATGATAATTATAACAGATCAATTAATAATGCTTTAACCATAAAAACTGCAACTGGGGATATTCAAAAAACGCTAGAATATTGTAAAACAAATAATGTTAGACTAAAAATAGATATCTTTGACAGGACAAAAACACCTTTGTGGTATGAAGAAATACCTAATTTTTTAAAAAAATATGATATTTATGTAGATGTAAGAATTGTTAATGATAAAATACTTGAAAACTATAGTAAAACTGCATTAGAGTCTCTTGCATGTGGACTAAAGGTTCTAAACTATAAATTAGAATATATAGACAGATTACCAGAAATACATTATCCAGTGAATGTCGTAAGTCAACTAGAAAATATTTACAATAAACTTTGAATATGTAGACCCACGTAAAAACTATAGATTCTAAAGATAAATGAAATCTAAAATTGTCTATATCTTAGGTTAGGAAATTTGTTTTATTATCATAATATGCCTTATTAATTGGTCATGTATAAATTGATGTTTAGGCATGATTATAGATAAATTTACTATTTCTTGTAAGTAGATATTGATTTTCAAAAATATATTGAAAATATGTAGAGTTAGATATATCAATAATCCTATCAATAGAAATAAATTATAATCCACCAATATGTTAAAACTTAAAGTTTTTCATCTTTTTGAATTTAGTGAACTATTGGCATATTGAGAAATCATCTATTATTACAAAGGGAAAAGGATACGAATATTTTTTGCTAGCATATACCTATTGTAAATAAGGATTGTTATTGCACTATCTTCTCCGGTATATATTATAATCAAACTTTAGAAATTCAACTTAAAAGACTTATTTAATCTGTAGGGTTCTCTAATATAGAAGTGCCTTCAAGTCAGCATTATCATATATCCAAGATCATGGATTTAATTATCTCAGTAAAACCATTCTCTGTACTTGATGTCGGTAGTGGTTTCGGTAAATATGGTGTATTATGTAGAGAATATCTTGAATTATGGGACGGAAGAGAAGAATACAAATTTTTAAGAAGGATTGATGGAGTTGAAGTATTTGAAAATTATATTACACCGTTACATAAATATATTTATAATAACATGTATACTGAAAATATAATTAACTTAGTTAATAATCTTGATTATAGTTATGATTTAGTTTTGCTTATTGATGTTTTAGAACATTTTAGCAAAGAGGAGGGTATATTATTGTTGAATAATTTATTAAAAAAAAATAAAGGTATTCTAGTAAGTACTCCAAAAAAACCTAGTCCCCAACAAGATGTATTTGGTAATGCTTTTGAAATACATAAATCATTATGGAAAAAAGAGGAGTTATCCACATTGGGAAAACATTATTTTATTAGAGATAATATATCACATATAGTATATATTACGAGAGAACAACATTCCTTAAATAATCTAATCAGTAGACTCAAAATACTAAAAAGGTCTAGAAATAGTTCATTAGTTAAAAGTTTGAAATCTACCAAGAATTCTATAGTTAAAAGTTTAAAAAAAAAACTTTCCTCAATCCCTTTAATAGTTAGAGTTTATAGAAAATTTAAAAGAAATTGAGAAATTATTACTAGATTATTACTTAGTATAACATCTAGTTTTAATAAGTCACTATTTATGCGACCTTTATTAGAAGGTTATGCTATGATAACATTGCACATAAAGATTGGGAAAAATTTTGTAATTTTATATATATAGATAAAATTATTCCTTTTTTTGGAGTTTTCCTGTAGTGATTTAAAAATATGTCCTCAGTATTTGTCTCTGAATATCGCCATATCTTTACCTAGTTTCTGTTTTTATCTTTGAACTATTTATTTATATTTTTTTATCTAAAAGTAGTAAAGCCATAACCCATCTCTTGGGATAGAGACAAGGCTATGGCTAACGAATCTTATAATTTGTCTATAAGATTATTTGTATATTCACATAGAAATTACAATATTTAAAAGTTAGAATAATTTGGTTATTTAGTAGTAAAACCATAGCCTACTATTACAAGAATGATGATGGTGAATGTACATAAAGGAGGGGCTATGGCTGTACAGACAAGGTTCTGTACAATTATGTATTCATTAATAATATTTAATAACTTAATATGTTCATTCTCTAATCGTTTTATTAAATAT
>DAIPKY010000049.1:0-11191 GCA_036769505.1 Nitrososphaeraceae archaeon | reverse complement strand
CTGGATATCTTGGGAAGGGGTCTAAAACTATTATTCCAAATAAAGCTATAGCAAAATTAGATTTCCGTTTAGTTCCTAATATGGACCCACTTATACAATTTAAACGGCTTTGTGAACATATGCAAGACCAAGGCTTTAACAAAAGTTTACTTGAAATTAAATTATTACAGAAGGAATGGCCAGCACGAACAACTCCTGTTAATCATCCTTTTATAAAAGTTGTTGAGGAATCAGCTACTGGTATATTTGGTTCTACAATAAAAAGTATCTCTTCAGCAGCTACTGGTCCAATGTATTACTTTATCAATATCTTAAATGTACCTTGTGTTTGTATTGGATCGTCATATAAATATGGTAAGTCTCATTCACCAAATGAATTTGCAAGATTAGATCTATTAAATAAAACAACCAAATGGATTAGTACGATAATTCAAAATTTTGGGAATACAAAATATAATGATTCATGAAGCTATTGGAGTCAATTAAAAAAACCAATTTTTAAAGTTAAGATCTTAATCTATGGCATATCAGTGTTATTCCCATAACCAAATTTAGCTAATTGTGTTTGAACCACTTTCATAAATTGTTATTGTATTATTGAGAAATGCAAATTTATCATCTAAAGTAGAATTAAAATATATTACACCTCTATATCCAGGATATTTACCATATAGTAAATTTGCATCAAAGGATTTCCAACTTATTGATTGACCATGTTCCGTAGAAATTGTTCTCTTTCCTTTTCCACATACTCTTTTATTTTCTACAGCTGTTTTCAAAAATGTTTCGTTATTAACTATTTTTCCTACTCCTTTATGGTAGCTTTCTCCATACAAATATCTACAATCAATTGTTGTAGATATGTATAATGGTTCTAATCCATTAGTACTATTAAAAAAACATTTTGAAGATTTTCCCCATTTAGAGATCTAAAACTTATAATTAAACTAAGATATAAAAACCTACTATTAAAAAGAAATATATTGGTTTTTGCATATTTTTATTATTCTAATTGATGAAGAATAATAATGTTGTTTAAAATTTTACTTTCAACTATAAAAAATCAGTAATATGTTATTAAAACTAAGTATCCATTAAGAAATGTATTATATTAATAATTTAAACTACAGTCTGAAATTTATTTAATTCGTTTCTTTTTAATTTTTTAAAAATTCAATAATACTAGTAATAATACTAAAATATCACAAAATCATAATAATAAGGTATAGACAATTTTAGATGAAGCAATTCGTCTAAATGATATTACTATGTTCATCTTGTCTAAAATATCTTTTCAAAAAAATATTCTAATTTAATAACGCAGGTTATATATCTGAATATATTCTTTTTGGTCTTTGAATTTACTATTTAAAAAGTGATTATAAGATAAAAACCGCAGCACTTAAAACTGTAGTCCACATTCCATCTTTATGTCCTTCTGCTGATTGAGTGAAATTCTGAGTTTTGTAAATTTTACCAGATAATTTCCATTGTTCTTCTTTTTCATTCCATGTTAACGAAGAATCGTTTGGTAAACCCATTATTGTAGCAAGCATTTCCATAGCCATATCTTCTGCATAATCACCTGCCTTTAGTGCAGTCTCACCTGTTGAGTGATGCTCCGAAAGGTAGCCATATTGATCATTATCAGCTGGATATGCTAAACCTATAGAGGATGCAATAAGCCTATTTGGCTCATTAGTTGACGATCTAGCCATTACTGCAAATGTAATTTGACCAGGTAGAAGATATTTTCTTCCCTCTTGAATACTAATTATTTTACATTGAGGTGGCTTGATACTAGAGACTGTTACTAAATTAAGATCTGAAATCTTTGCATCTCTCAATGCAAGCTCAAAACTAGTTAAATAGTCCTTGTGTACTCCTTTACCTTTTGTAAAAAAAATGGCCTTTGGAACATAATTAATAGGATTGGAAAATATGCTTGAATCTAGAGACTTTTTATACATTAGCAAGATAGTAGAAAAGAGCATTATTAAGATTTTCCTGTTTAGAACGATTATGTTAATTTTTAAAAATTTAACCTTCTTAATATGTAAAATAAATTATTTTTACATAACTTTAAATTTTATTATTGATGAAATTTATTCTATTTGTAATTTATCCATAAATGGTATATTATAATAATAAAGTATATGTTCATACCGAATCTAACTTTTTCAGAATCTCATTAGTTCACTATGGTTTTTAATATATCTAAAATATGCAACTACAATCATAACATTTTATTAATATTTTCTATCAATAAAATAATATTTTTAATATGACTTCCATGCCAATACAATTTATTACATCTTTTACATTTATAAAATTCATTATGATTTTTTATTACTGTCTGATAAATTTCATTTTTTATTAAGTTTATATCTTCTATAATTTCAAGTTTATTGTTACAAATAGAACAACGATGGTAACTTAATAAAGTATCTATAACTTTTATTTCTAAGTGCCTAAAAATGGTAATTAAATTTTCAATTTCTGTATTTTTATTAATAAATATTGCATTACAGTAGTAGTGTTTTGATCTATAAAATAATTCTTTATCACTCGTTAATAAAATTCTATTTGATTTCATAAGGAGATCTAATATTTCTCTATCATTGGTATTTGAAGAAATATAAATAGTATCAAATCCAAGTATTCTTAATTTTTTTGCGATTTTTCCTAACATGGCATCAGCTATAAATGAATAATTACTTTTAATTGTCATCACCTTATGAAATAAGAATAATATATGTAGATCTATGAATAGAGGACTTCATAGTAGTATTACTAAATCCACATTTTAGTAAGCATAATATTTGTTCCACTTCAATATAAATTTTTTATTATTATTATTGTTGGGTCTTTGATTTAAGAACATTTAGTGCAGACCCATAACGAAACCATTCTATTTGATGATGATTATACGAATGGTTCAAATTTATCTCTTCTTCATTTATTTTGGCTTCTTTCTCCTTATGAACGATCTTACATTTTACAGGTTTCGAGGGTTCTAATTTATCTAATCCTATTATGCTTATTTTATCATCTTCATTTATCTTATCATAATCTGAACTATTTTCAAAGGTGAGTGCTAAAATCCCTTGTTTTTTTAAATTTGTTTCATGTATTCTGGCAAAACTCTTTGATATTACTGCCGCACATCCCAAATAGCGAGGAGTCATTGCTGCGTGCTCTCTACTACTACCCTCCCCATAGTTGATATCTCCTATTATAACCCATTTAAGACCTTTTTCTTTATACTCTCTTGCAATATGAGGATATGATTCTATTTTTCCATTAAATAAATTCTTTCCATTTCCTATTTGGCTATCATAAAATGCATTTTTCGCTCCTAATAACAAATTATCACTTATTCTATCAAGATGTCCTCTATACATTAGCCATGGACCAGCTGGAGAAATATGATCAGTAGTACATTTTCCTTTGACTTTAGCAAGAACTGGGATTTCTATAATGTCTTTGCCATTCCATTCTGAGAACGGTTCTAGCTTTTGTAATCTTTCACTATCGCTATCTATTATTACCTCAATACTATCTGGCTCAGTAGATGGTTCTACATAAACATCCTTTACATTTGCAAACCCTTTTGATGGAACTTCGGGGGCCAATTGTGGAGGCTCAAGTTTGAATTTTGTTCCATCTTTTGCTTCAATTATATCTGTTAAAGGATTGAATGAAAGTTTTCCACCAAGAGCTAACGCAATCACAATTTCAGGGCTAGCTATGAAATTCATTGTATCTCTTTTTCCATCATTTCTTCCAGGAAAATTTCTATTATAGGATGTAACAATGGTATTAGGTTCGCCACTTTTGATTTCAGGTCTACTCCACTGGCCTATACATGGACCACAAGCATTTGCTAAAACAGTCGCACCGATATCTTTGAGGACTTTCATTTGTCCATCTCTTTCAATTGTTGCCCTAATCATTTCCGACCCAGGTGTTACCAAAAGCGAAGTTTTGGTTTTAGCACCATTCTGATTAGCCTGTTCTGCAATACCTGCTGCTCTTGACATATCCTCATAAGAAGAGTTTGTACAACTACCAATAAGAGCCACTGAAATTTTATCGATATACTTATTTCCTAAAACATCATGTTTCATTTCAGAAATTGGTCTACCTAAATCTGGAGTATGAGGACCAACTATGTAGGGCTCTAAAGTGGATAAATCAATTCTAATTACTTTATCAAAATACTTTTCTGGTTCAGCATTAACTTCTGGATCCTGTGTTAAAATATCAATATTTTGATTAGCAATATCAGCAATTTCATCTCGATTTGTAGATCGAAGATAAGTCTCCATTCTTACATCATATTCAAAAATTGAACATGTTGCTCCAATTTCTGCACCCATGTTGGTTATAGTAGCTTTTCCAGTACAGCTAATTGATTTGGAACCGGGGCCAAAATATTCAATTATTGCATTTGTACCTCCGGAAACAGTTAATTTTGATGCTACATACAAAATGATATCTTTTGGAGCTGTCCATCCATTTAACTTTCCTGTAAGATAAACTCCTATTCGTTTAGGATATAAAATCTCCCATGGCATACCTGCCATAGTTTCTGCAGCATCCAACCCACCAACACCTACAGCTATCATACCCAATCCTCCTGCATTAGGAGTATGTGAATCAGTCCCTATCATTAAACCACCAGGAAAGGCATAATTTTCCAATACTACTTGATGAATTATTCCTGCCCCCGGTTTCCAAAATCCTACACCATACTTTCTTGATGCAGATTCTAAGAATTTAAAGACTTCATTGTTCTCATATAATGCAGCCTTGGTATCAGAAACTCCTTCTAATCGTGCTTGAATTAAATGATCACAATGAACAGTAGTCGGTAAAGTAGTTCGTTTTAAACGTGATTGCATAAACTGTAAAAGTGTCATTTGACCTGTTACATCTTGTAATGCAACTCGATCAGGACGTAATAAAACATAACTTTTTCCTCTTTCTAAATTTTTATTTTGCTCATCCTTTTCTATATCAAAAAGATGTCCTATCAATATTTTTTCACTTAATGTAAGATTATCATTCTTTATTTTTTCTTTATAGTATGAAATATTTTTCCTAGATTTTTTATAAACAGTAGTAACCAATTCAGAAGTGGTTTCTACTTTGTTTACCGTAGTCATTTTGTTTATATTAATAATTATGACTTACGGATATAAGAAATTTCTTAATCATTTTATGTAATTTTTAAAATGTATTTACAAATGTTTTGTAGTATATAAATAACATAACGATCATAATCTGCTATTCATGTAAATTGTAATTGAATACTATTGTTTAACCATTTGTTTAGACATCGTTAATCTCCTGCTTCAGTTGATTCGACTTCCCATTCATTTAACTCGTCCTTAAGTTCCTTATCATCTTCAATCTCATTATTTTTTCCTATTTTTTTAGCATTTTCTGTTTTTTTTTCTTCTTCTATTACCATAGGATTTCATTTGTCTATATCCAATAAATTATTTACTGATATTATTAAACGAGGCTAAAATAAGACCTCTATAATATACTAATCATCATATTTCAATGCTATTTTAATAAAATTCAATTTCTAATAGCGCCCAATGTGAGTCCTTTGACCATTTGTTTTTGAAAAATTAACATTAACACTAAAATTGGAATTAACGCTATATTTATTCCAGCAGTTAAATAACCCCATTCAATACTATAGAGAGAAACAAATTCATATAATGCCACCTGAAAAACCATTGAATCTGGTCTATTAGCCAAAACTATTGGAAGTATAAATTCATTCCAAGAGAATCTAAATGCTAGGACTGCAGCAATAGCAAACCCAGGCATAGATAAGGGAATGGTTATTCTTCTTATTACTCCTAAAGTTGAACATCCATCTATTAATGCAGCCTCTTCCAGCTCTCGAGGGATAGTTTCGAAATAGCTTTTTAGCAAAAAAATATTTAAAGGAATGATTAGAATTTGGAAAGTGAGTACTAGACCTAAAAGTGAATTTAATAGTCCTACTTGAGAGAACATAATATAAAGTGGAATAATATTTATTAAAACTGGAATCATAAATAGTCCCAAAATAACACTAAGCAAAATATTTTTACCTTTAAATTGAAATCTAGCAAATGCATAACCTCCTAAAGCACTGATTGCAACACTTAGGATGGTACTTCCTATACTAACAATGAAGCTGTTAAAAAGGCTATGCATGATATGTGGTTCTGTAATTACAAAAAGATAGTTCTCAAATGTAGGATTGTTTGGAATAAATTGTGGTGGGAGTGAAATTGCTTCTTCATTGGATTTAAAAGAGGTAGAAAGAACCCATACAAGAGGTAATAAAGTAATAAAAAGATATGTCAATAATAATATGTAAATAATTGGTTTTTCAGCAAAGAACCATTTAGAATATGTAAATATGGATGAGTGACGCAAATTTTTTTTCATGATGTATCCACCATACCAATTATTATGTGTTCTTATTTCTCACATCGAATAATTTCAGGTAAACAAAGGCAACTGCTATGTTCATAATGATTAGTAATATACCAACTGCTGCTCCTTCAGAAAAATATCCAAATTCAAAAGCCTGTTTATACATGTATAAAGACATTGTTGTTGTTGAAGATAAGGGACCACCATTGGTCATAATCAATTGTAAATCAAAAAAGTTAATTGTCCAAACCGTAACTAATATTAAATTGGTTAAAATGAAAGATTTCAAAAGTGGAAGAGTAATATAAAAAAATCTTCTAAACTTGGTTGCACCATCAATAATAGCTGCTTCATAAATTGTAGGATTAATTGAAAGTAATCCTGCAGTAAGAAATAATATTGTGAAAGGAGCTCCATACCAAGTATTTGCTACTATAACGATCCATATTGCTAAATTAGGATCGGAAAACCACCCAATAGATTCTAGACCTAATTTTTCTATGCCATAATTAATAATTCCAAAACTATCATCAAAGAGAAACTTAAAAGAGAAACCTGTAATAACTGTTGAAACTGTCCACGGAATAATAAACAATGTCCTGAATAATCCTGAAGCCCTAACCTGTTGATTTAATAGCAGAGATATTACCAGTCCAATCCCAAATTGAAGTAAAACAGACCCACATACAAAAACTAATGTAACTTTGACTGAATTGTAAAAATTAGAATCAGAAAAAATATTATAAAAGTTTTTTAACCCTACAAAATTCCACTCTTTTATTATTGTAAGAATAGACACATCATGTAAGGAAATATATATATTCCAAATCAATGGTATAAAAAGAAATACGAATAATATTATAATACTAGGTAATAGAAAAAGATAAGGCTCAAACCTTTTTAAAATTAACAATTCTATTCTATTATAAGCAAATTTCAGAAAAATAAATACTATACTACTACCAACCCAAGGCTTTTGACGATTGTTTTGAAGCCTCATCTAAGGCCTGTTTTGGATTCACTCCATTGTATACTTGCTCAATTGCATTTCTTATATGCTCTGCAACTATTGGATACTCAGGAATATTTGGTCTTCCCTTTCCTAATGAAATGAGAGAAACGAGTTCTTCATAATAAGGAATTGTTGATTTCAACTTCGCCGAGTATTGTCCTTCTCCTATGCTTTTTTGAGTTGGAAGGTAGCCTTGTTGCAATAACATAGGAATCAAAACATTAGGCTCTAATATTATAGTAAGGAGTTCCCAAGATAATTCTTTATTATGTGACGTTTCAGGAATACTTAAGATCCATCCGCCCATTAAAGTAGAAGTAGTTGTATTAGAAGTAGTAGTAGGTACCGGAAACATTGGAATCATCCCTATTTTTTCCTCTAATGTATTCCATTCATTCTTATCAAATTGTCCTAATAACCAAGATCCTTCAAGCATTACAGCAAATTTCTTATCTGCGAATTCTTGACCCCAGTAATGATTAATTTGAGGTTTAATTCCAGCATCAACCTGATCTTTTAAAAATTGAAGAGCTTTAACACCTAAATCGCTGTTATAGGTCGGATACCAATAATTTTGTTTTGTTGGGTGTCCATCTCTTTGTTCTAGTATTTCTCCGCCTAACATCCATAGGTAAGGATACCACATATCAGGTGAGTGAGCAGCACCTACTAGATGCATCCCTTGAATTCCGTCATTTTGTAAAAACTGTTTTAATTTTTTGGATGCAGATATATATCCACTCCAATTCTCTAGCTCATTAGGATTAATATCTGCTTGATTCAACAGATCCTTCCAATACCATAGTGCTCTGACATCCGTCCATGCCCAAATTCCTTTGACCTGGTTATTATACAATCCACCCTCCCAGTTTTGTACGTACCAGTCAGAGGATTTGTTCCATTTTTGTGTATTAGCTGTAAGATCTGATAAAAACCCTGCTTCTGCAAATTCACCCAACCATATTTGGTCTAATGAAACAAGATCAATAGGAGTTTTTCCTGCCATTGCAGTAAGGATTTGAGTCCGGGTATCAGAATAAGGTAAGACCCTATAATCAATTTTAATAGTTTTATCAGGATGTCTGTCGTTTAAAATCTTTGTAGCATTCTCCAATAGCATATCCCATCTCTCCTTAGGTTCAGCAAAGATTGCAGTAAGAGTAATTTCCTCTTGAGCAATAATTGGGATAAGATTCATTTGCGAAATAAAAAATAAAGATAAAATTGCAAAATATACAGTAATCAAAATTTTTAACTTGGCCATTTCAGAATTATAACAGAAGTTACAACTACTACTATTATTAATTATTTACTGATACATATGGTATTGTTAAGACGATCTATTTCATACTACATGTAATTCTATGGTTCTATTTGAGAATTAATATATTTTCTATTGTCTGCATAATTTGAGTTTTTTATTGTTACAAATTAATATTAAATATTACTGTTTAGTAGATTGAGTGAGTATTTTCTGTCTAGAATAACAATCAAAAATCTTAGTAAAAGTTATGGTAATGTGAATGCAATAACGAAATTTTCAGTAGAAATTGCTTCAGGGATGTTTTTAGTACTTTTGGGACCGTCTGGATGTGGGAAAACTACTATAATAAAATCTATAGCTGGGCTTATCGAGCCGACAGAAGGACAGATTTACATTGATAATATTTTAATAAATAATCTTCCTCCGAAAGATCGTGATGTAGCAATGGTTTTTCAAAGTTATGCATTATATCCACATATGAGCGTATATGATAATATTGCATTTCCTTTAAAAATGAGAAAATTATCAAAACATGAAATTAAAAATAAGGTAGAGAACACAGCTAATCTCTTGGAAATTACTCCTTTTCTTAAACGAAAACCAAAAGAATTGAGTGGTGGTCAAATGCAAAGAGTTGCTTTAGCAAGAGCACTTGTTAGGAATCCTAAATTATTTCTAATGGATGAACCACTGAGTAATTTGGATGCAAAATTACGTATGCAAATGAGAACAGAGATAAAGAAATTACAAAAGAAAATAGGAATTACGACCATCTATATCACTCACGACCAAATTGAAGCTATGAGTATGGCCGATCAAATTATTGTTATGAACAAAGGAGTAATTCAACAGATAGGTTCACCTCATGTGATATATTACCAACCTACAAACCTTTTTGTTGCAAATTTTATAGGGAGTCCACCAATGAATTTTTTAAAATTCAGAATATCTCAAACATCCGAAAATTTTACTCTTTATTCATCTCAAATTGCTATTAAACTTCCAAAGATAAATTTACCATTATTAAAGAACATAAAGTCTGATTCTGAAATTGTTTTGGGAATAAGGCCTAAAGATATTGTGATTGATGATAAAAAAAATACAAATGAACTGGATACTTTATCCTTGAAAGGAAAGTTATTATTTACTGAATTACTAGGAGATGAGGTAATTTATGAAATTAAATTAGAAAATAATAGTATAATCAAAGTTTCATCAAATACAGAAAATTTTAACTATAAACAAAACCACGACTTTGATTTGATAGTAAAATATAAAAATATACATTTTTTTGATTCTATTTCAGAACAAAGGTTATTTTGATCTATAACTTTAGAATGAATTACTATCAATTTATAATAATTATAAATTGGAGTGAGTATTAGTTACATAATTAAATAGCTAAGCTAAGTTTAACTTTCTAACAATCTAACAATTATTATCATTATCTTTTAGAATTAAAAAAAATAATAAAGATTATAATAATTTCTAGATTCAATTTTAGATAATAAAAATTCGAAGGAAATAAAATTTTTAAACTGGGACTAGGGAAAGCTTAATTTCACAATATATAAAACCAAAGATTAAAAACTATAGAAACTATCAAAAAAAGTTAAATAATAAACCTTATTTTATTTAATTATTTAATCCTTAAAAAGTTGTTTGATCAATAAATTATATGGACAATCATAATACTCATACTTGTCAAGTATGTGGTGCTACCGTGACCGACTTAGTTTCTCTTAAAGTTGAAAATGATAATGTGATTAAATTAGGTAAATCTGTTAATGGGAAATGGATTTGTGATGATTGTTATCTGAAACAAAGAGGAATCGAATCAGAATCTATCGATTATTCAACAGAAGAAAAAGATAAATCTAAAGATATCGCATCATCTAGGGATGTCTCACCTAATACTCCTCCTGCTTGATTTATACTGATCCATCTATTTTATCTTTAACCAAATAATAGATCTAATTTTATTCATTATTTTGGATATGAATAAAGGAATAATAATGCCCGACGACTTATGAGAGTCTATAATTCTTATACGCTGTTAATTTTACTTTACATAATCATACATAATCATAATAATGTCCCGAAAATAAAAATAAATTAATACTATTAAGGGTTTAAAATTAGAATAGATAGTTTATTTATCTATGCAGTTATTGAATCTTTTAAAATATGTTCAATTAGTTCATCCAGACTAGCACTTGCTACACAACAAACTCTATCTGCTCCTCCATAATATAAGAAAATTTTTTTATCAATTAGTACTGTACCAGTAGGAAAAACAACATTGTTAACATCTCCTATTTTTTCATAGTCTTCTTCTGGTTCTAAGATAGGTTGTTTCGTTCTAGCAATAACTTTTCTTGGATCCTTCAAATCTAAAATGGCTGCTCCTGCTCGATAAACTTTGTCTGCACTTACCCCATGATAAATTAATAGCCATCCTTCTT
>DAIPKY010000154.1:0-3695 GCA_036769505.1 Nitrososphaeraceae archaeon | reverse complement strand
TATGTATTAACAACTGCTACTATTCCCAACTTTTGAGTTTTTTATTTGTTAACTAAACCCTAGGATAAAAATGAGATCTAATTCTATCAGTACCGAAAGAATTAGCTGGACTAACAATAAATATTCTTACATTTTATTGTTTTCATTCTAATCATGTAATAATAGATTTTGATTATTAGATACTAAAGGTTATGGAGTAATTATTACAGGACTAATCATAAACAAATCATTATTCGTTTCTCTTAAGTTTTTCTAGCTATTTAAATTCAGTAAAAGGTTAGTGAGTCCTCAAATCTTAACTATTGTAATTTTTTTCTTATTATATACTTATAGTGTTACACAGTGTCATACTTTTAACTAACTTAGTATTATTTATGAAAATGCAAAAACAATCTAAGACCTGGGTATGTACAATATGCTCCCAAACGTTCACCAGAAGCTCAAGTGCTAAAAGACATAATTCAAATTTACATGAAGGAAAAGGTGATTATGTAAGATACATTGACTATGAAATAGGAAGAGTTCAGGGCAAGTATTTTCAGAACGATCCTGTTTTTTATAAAAGAAAGTATGTTACCAATTATGATAATTCCAGTAAACAAAACGTAGATTATAGGCCACTATCGCCCTTATTTATTAATAATAGTGGTTTTGGAGGTTATAATGATTTTCCCAATTCTGTTATAAATGCAAAAGATAAGAAATCATCTCGAAAAGATTTTTTAATTGATAACATTGTAGAAATTATGGATATAATAGATCGAATTCATAAAATTGCAAATAATATATTAAGTGAAGATGTGATAAAACAATTTACAAAAGACGTGTTACATCCTTATTTTACCAATCATCCAAAGGCTAAACCAATGGTAGAAGAACAATTAGATGAGTTTAAAAAGCATATAGCATTAATAAGATATCAAAAGTATTTTAATAGTTGATTGTATGATATTACATAAGTATTTCAAACAGAATATAATTCAGTTCTATCAAATACTAGCTAACACAAAATTTTAAATATCCTTCATTGGAATAAGAGTATTAAAATAATTTTATTACCAATATATTAAACATTAATCCTGTAATTTTAATAAGCATCAATATAATAATACAAATACTTTATTAACTAAAGAGCAGTTGATTGGTAGACTCAGACTCCTCGGTTAGTAAGAGAAATAGGTTAAGTATTTCTTATAAATGGATAGCGTTAGGAAATACTACACTTGGTACCCTTATTGCATCCCTTGATGCAAATATTATATTTATAGCATTGCCTATTATGGTATCAGAACTTGGCGCTTCTCTTTTTACTATGGTTTGGATAGTAATAGGATATTCTCTTGTTACTGCATCTATTCTTTTAAATTTCGGTCGTCTTGCAGATATCTTCGGTAGAATAAAGCTATACACTTTGGGCTTCGTTATATTCACTTTAGGATCTGCATTATGCAGTATATCACAAACAGGAGAACAATTAGTAGTATTTAGAATTTTTCAAGCAGTAGGTGCAGCATTTCTTTTTTCAAATAGTGTCGCAATCTTGACTGATGCATTTCCATCAAATGAAAGGGGTAAAGCCCTTGGCATAAATCAAATTGCCATTGTGTTGGGTTCAGTCTTAGGTCTTGTACTTGGTGGATTTTTAACTTCATATCTTGGTTGGAGATCTATTTTTTGGATCAATATTCCCATAGGGATTATTGGTATCGTTTCATCTTATAAAAATCTCAAAGAATTAGGAACAATTAAGAAAGAAAAAATAGATTGGCTTGGAAATATCTCATTTGCAGGGGGATTGTTTCTTGTACTTGCAGGAATAACATTTAGCTCGTTTGGTATTATATCTGATTTTTTGGTAATTTTTGTTATTATTTTCGCAGGGCTGACTCTTCTCGTGACGTTTGGTTTTATAGAGAAATTTATTTCCAATGATTATCCTATGTTTCATTTCTCACTATTTAAAATTAAATCATTCTTAGGGGGAAATATAGCAATTCTTCTCAATTCAATAGCAAGAGGTGATTTTATATTTCTCATATCATTTTATCTGCAAGGAGCATTTATGAAGTTGAGTCCGGTAGAAACTGGAATTTACCTGATACCAGTTTCTGCTGCTTTAGCAGTATTTGGACCTTTAAGTGGTTGGTTATCTGATAGATATGGTTCTAGATTTTTTGTAGGCTTGGGTCTATTTTTATCTGGTATAGGCTTTCTATTGCTTACCCAACTACAAATTAAAACCTCCTTTATAGAACTATTATTACCTTTTATTTTGCTTGGGGCAGGACTGGGTATATTTACATCTCCTAATAGAGCATCCATAATGAATAGTGTACCTGCAAATAGAAGGGGAGTATCAGCAAGTACAGGTACGACTTTATTTTATGTCGGAAGATCTTTAAGTTTGGCTATCTCATTTTTAATAATGACAAGCATATTGCCCGCAGAACAAGTAAAAGAAATTTTTATAGATTTTCGAAATATTGAACCTAATATGGTTAAAGATAATACGAATGCCACTTCTATTTCTACCATAAAAGAAAGTAAGGAATTAATCGAAAATAAGTTCCTTTTTTCAGTACATATTATATTTTTTGTTTCTTCTATTCTGGTATTTATTTCAATAGTTCCAGGTATACTTAAGGATAAACATAGTAAAAGATAAATCTATAAATAATAATATATAACAATATATTATTTCATCATTTTTGTTAATAGAGATCTATAAAGGAAAAGAAATTATAATAAAAATGAAAAAAAAACCAACTGGATAGGATTTAATTCATTGAGAAATAGTAGCTCTTAAATCTCTTTAATTCATTATTATAAAAGGATCAATATATTACAATGAGTTGCTTAAACCTTGCAGCAAACACAAAAAAATGTGATGTTTATTTATCTAAGTTTTTAACTCTTGGAATCTTATTGTTACCAATATCAAATCCTCTTTGACGAAGATATTTCAAAGTCAATTTATAAATTAATTCATCATTGTTTGCCACTGTAAGTACTCTTGTCCAAGATACTTCTCCTTGATCATTTATCTCTGATGATAATAAATTGGAATTAAATAAAGCCATTTCTTTACATTCTTCAAAGGTTTTATTTTTTCTGTAAGCTGTACCATGAGAATCACAAGAATCATTATTATCCATTTATTATTTATATTAATAATATACAGACATATCTAATTTTCTTTATAAATACATTTATTACTCTAGCTTTTATGATACCAAATAATTGATTAGAAATCATTTTTTAAGATTATTTTAATAGTTCCTGTTCTTTTTTTGAATACGTCCTTTTTATTGGAGTAATTTTATCGGTCCATTCACCAACTAATCCACCACATTTAATACATCTTAACAATTTCAAATGAGAAGAGACAACGAATATATCTAAAAGCAAATCCTTAGTTTTATCATATTTATTACATCGACAACCTTCCATCTGATAATTATATAACCAATAAAATTAAAAATAGTTTTAATTAAAAATGTGTATAATTCTTACCCATATCTAATGTGTATAATTCTTACCCATATCTAAAGCATTAACATAGTCATAAATTTGTTATTGATCAAGTTTTGAATTTCTCTCTATCCACTCATCTGAATGAATTATTAATAGCAGTGATTACCAATTATTTTTTTAAGGTCAAATGAATAAATCTCTGAATCACAAAGTACAAATGA
>DAIPKY010000153.1:0-3701 GCA_036769505.1 Nitrososphaeraceae archaeon | reverse complement strand
CACTTAAAGATATGGGTTGCATTGTTATTGCTGCAACGGCAGAGAATGAGATAATCGCTGCCAACATATATGCCATTAGTGTTCTATTCATTTAGTAGATGGTTTGGTACTGACATATTTATGTTAATCTATTATTTTTATTATAACTAAGTATAGACGATTTTTATTGTAACTATTTATTAGTACACTTGATAATTTTATTTTAAAAAGTGCATTACTATTTTAAAAAATTTAATATCATATTTCACAAAATTAAAATGTTTAATTATTTTATAACTATACATTTAGAAGAGACAGTCAATTCTTTTTGATTTTTTAGATAAAAAATTTTCTTTTTCAATAAAATTATAAAAGCTATTAATCAAGTTATAATAAACAAGAATTATAAGGAAAATTTAATAGTGTTTTAATATGAAAATTGCTATCGCTGGAGCGGGAGTTGCGGGAAGTTATTTAGGATTCATGTTACAAAAAGTAGGACATGATGTTACTATTTTTGAATCTTCCAAGCAGGAAACTCATTGGGCAGTTTGTGCCTGGGGTGCTTCAAGAAATATTCTTGAAAAATTTTCAAAAGATGTAGGATTAAATTTTAACGAATATATTTTTCACGTTGGAAAAAAGTTACGAATGGAATTGCCAAACAATAAAGAAGAATATTTAGAACTTATTGGATTAGTCACTTACAACAAACAAAAATGGGAATATGATCTCTTAAAAACTTTGACGGTTAATTATGATTTTAAATGTTCTAGCAGTTTTCCTTTTATGGATTATGATTATGTTCTTGATTGTACAGGCCTTCATCGTTCCCTACTTCCAAAATCAAAAACTGATTTTCTCATCCCTGCTTATGAGTATCTCATAGAAAATCCTTATACTACCCATAATGATAATGAGTTCTATGTAATAGGTTACAAAGGAGCAAGGGGCTATTTTTGGTACTTTCCAATTGATAAGGGGAGAGCATTTGTAGGTGCTGGAGATATTGATAGAAAATATTATGGAATTAAGGAATTTTTTAATAAGAACCCCTCAGCCAAAATCATAAAAAAAATAGGAAGACCAATTCGTCTAGCTCCACCAAAACGTATGGAGCCTTTTTTTAATAAGAATGTTATAGGAGTGGGAGAATCTATTGGATGTGTTTTTCCAATGTTAGGTGAGGGAATTATCCCTTCCTTATTATGTTGTGAAATCTTTTTAAATATTTTTAAAAAATCCAAAAATTTTGATTTTAAATTGTACAGAAATTTAGTTTTGAAAAAATTTAACTATTATGATGATGTCTATAAGATCATAAGACTTAAAATGGAGGGGAAATTAAGTACAATTAAACATTTTCCTTTAATGATGAAAATGTACTCATCAATGAAAAAAGATGAAAAAAGATTCGGTTTTGAGATAAATTTAGATAAAATGAATAGATTAGTAAATGCTCTTTAATAATAGTATTTTCTTTTAGATACAACTAATAGTTATAGATCGTTAAAAACTTAAATATTTTCTTTTTCAAAGAAAATATGAACAAATGCTACTAATCATAAGTTACAACAAAAAACATTTAATCTAATTTTAATAAACTTTTAATGTTTATGAAGATTGGAAAAGGTAGTAGAATTGCAACGATCATTCCAGCTAGAAATGAAGAGAAATTTATAGGAGAAACATTAACGGCACTTTCGAACCAAGATATAGATGATAATTATATTATTGTAGTAAATGATGGATCAGAAGATAAAACTAAAGAAGTTGTTAATTCTTTTCCTAATATTGAGTTAATAAATATTGAAAACCGCGGATTTGATGCTCATGGAACCCCAATCCTTGCAAGAGTAATCAATCAAGGTCTTGAAAAATTGCTTACTGAAATTAGTCATGATTATATAATGATTTTGGGATCTGACCATATTCTTCCATCAAATTATATAAGAAAAATTGTAGATCATATGGATCATAATAGGAATGTAGCAATTTGTTCTGGACAGATTAAAGATGAAAAAAGTAAAGTTCCTAGAGGATCAGGTAGAATTGTTAGAAGTAATTTTTGGAAAGCTATTGGACTTCAATACCCATTAAAGTTTGGTTTTGAGACTTATCTATTGATAAAAGCCCAGCAATTAGGTTATAGTATAGATGTATTAAATGATCTTATAAGTGTTACAAATAGACCTACACGAAAATCTTATAAGAAAGAAACCTATATTTCTTATGGAAAATCACTTAGAGCTCTTGGTTATGTTCACTTATATTCTCTAGGTAGAATTGGTTTGATTTCTTTGAAAAATCCTAAAGGTGCTATTTATATGCTCCAAGGATATACTAGTAGTGGTATTGAATTTTATGAAGAAGACTTTAGAAGTTTTCTTAGGTCTATTCAGTATAGAAGATTAAAGCAATACATAAAATCATTTTTATTTAGATAAAATCCTCCACATTTAATAGATTAAATCTAATACTTGATGTATGATTTAATCTCATAAGTAATATTTTGATAAAATATATGTAGCTATTTGTGTCTTTAATCGGTAATTGGCATGATAAGCTATTAAATTAAGATATTGAAGAGAAATTAGTATAGTTAAGGGTTACTCATGAGACAAGTATTAACAAATTTGATATGAATGTAGAATATTCTTTTCATATTTATCCCATAATAAGTTGTTTTTTGCAAAATTATAGATTTCTATTCTTTTTTTATATAAATCATTAGGATTTTCTTTATAATACGAAATTTTTTTAATTAAATCATTATAATTGTCAATAGTATCGCTTTTTCCTTTTAACGTGTCAGAAATTGTTTCCAATGATGAAGTATTAATAATTAATAAACCAGAATGTGCATATTCTGCATATTTATTGGGATTCAAATACGGATGAGACCAATGTTTTTTCCATGGAAGCAATCCTATGTCATAGTTAGCCATTTCTGTAAACATTATGTTTCTAGGTAAAAGCCCTTTAAAAAAGATCTTTTCTTTATTCGTTTCATTCCATCCAATAAAAATCAAATTGCCTATATCATTTTTCAAGAATATATTTTCTAATCCTTCTAAATTTTTATGAGGATAGATATCTACAGATATTCCATCTCTACCCTGGTATACACTGTTAATATCTTTATTATTATGTTTTGGAATAGGGATATTTTTTATTTCATCTTCTAAGGGAAAATTGGGAACAACAAATACATCTTTTGTGTTCCCCATCTTTTTTAAATCAGTTGCAATGCGTTCTGAAACAGTAATAGTGGGATGATTTGATACAATTTCTTTTTCCCATTTTGGCCATAGTGATATTGCTCGTTTTTTCATTTTTTTCGTTAACCATCTACCTATTCTACTCGAATTTTTTGAATTTGTTATTTCATAAATAAGTTTTGCATATTGAGCCCAATGTTCATTATCATCATAAATAAACGGGATTCCTAAATCTTGAATCATCTTAGCTGGAAAAATAGTATGTGCTTGTATTATATCAGGTCTGACTTCTTCTATGATTTTAATTATTTGTTTTCTAACCATATGCCAATAATAGGGTATTCCAAATCTTGCTTTGGCATTCCATGTAATCGAGTACATCCTAGAAAAAATACTATTTTTATATTGAGGTGATTTTCTTCCAGCAAATATTACTTCGTAACCGTTATTTATAGCAGTTAAAACAGATTTTTCAATCCTCCCATTTGGTAATCCAAAACT
>DAIPKY010000048.1:0-11350 GCA_036769505.1 Nitrososphaeraceae archaeon | reverse complement strand
TTGAGTTAGGTATATGACCTAGGTTGTAATTCGATTTTGGATCATAGTCTACTTCCACAATTCTTACATTTTTATCTTCGAGATGTTCTTCTATCCATTGTGTATCAACTAGAACCTCTGGATGAAAATATTTTGTTTTTGTAGTTTGTGCCATAATAATTAATTGTAATAGAAGATATATTATTGCTATGATATGTGTAATTTATTTAAATTATGTGTAAAATAAGTAGATTTTATTCCTTACAATTATTCACTCAATTCTCTCAACTAACAATAAAGATGAATTTATCTTTATTGTTATAAGATTAAATTAATAATAAATATACGCAAATTTTACCAGAAAAAAGTACTAATCTTACATATAATTTAGCAATATAATTAACATAAATAGTTAGCTTTAAAGATTGTGTATCAAAAATGAATTTATTGAAAATGAATTATTTTTTTCCCACAATTTTTTGTTTTTCTAGTCTAATGTATAAACTTTAATAAATTTTTGTTACTGTAATTACCAAGTGTTTTAAGTTAACTCTATTATTTACTGTATGTTTTCTGTTTGCTTAAGTATCTACTTAGATTTCCTAGTCTAAACAACGCGTATAGGAAAAGATTAATCAAGTAAAGTACCTCTAGAAGTGTAGCATAATAAAATGGTATAGGTTTAGTATATTTTGTTTATTAATTCTTCCTATACTATTTATAATGCTTTGTGATGGTTTTTTGAATTCATTTTTTTAACAAAGTATGTTTGAAATAAAAAGATAGTTAACATAAAATTTCTATCTATTTTGAATAAACTTTGAATAACCAATTTTTCCTTCTTTACATACAGGACATAACACCGATTCATCAGATACATCAAGAGCTCCAGAATATTCTGAATATGAAATATTCCATGAACAAGATCTACATTGTAAAAGATGTTTATAAAAAATTAAATTATTTGATAAATAATATCTACTTTTTCCTTCACCTGTCAAATGCTTTCCTGTTTCAATTTCATTTTGTTCAAATAGGGTAGCCATTGCTATCAATATATAAATATCGTATAGGTAATATAATGAAAACTGAATATGCAATTTAGTAATTTTAAGTGCTCTTATTGCATATTAATTATCGAAAATTAAATGAAATAAGGAGTAAAAATCAATAAACAGAATGTTACCAACTAGAGGGGAAAATTCGATCAACAATAATAATAAAGCTTATAACAATAAAGATAAATTCATCTTTATTGTTAGTTGAGAGAATTGAGTGAATAATTGTAAGGAATAAAATCTACTTATTTTACACATAATTTAAATAAATTACACATATCATAGCAATAATATATCTTCTATTACAATTAATTATTATGGCACAAACTACAAAAACAAAATATTTTCATCCAGAGGTTCTAGTTGATACACAATGGATAGAAGAACATCTCGAAGATAAAAATGTAAGAATTGTCAAAGCCCATAAAATTCCAGAAAAATACTATTATGATAAAAAGAATTTTAGATTTGTATTATGTGATAAATGTTTTTGGTTTGCTACTATCTTAAAAAATATATTCAAAGTTACACAATGTCCAATATGCAAAAAAAATAAGCTTCACATAGATAGAATAGCAATATGTTAAAAATATTCAATACTCACTTTATTATTAGTGAATATAATCAAATTTTACCTTGAAATAATTTTATGATAATAAAAACTTGTGACATGGTGACACTTGTGATCCTTGGTGGCATCCCAATTTTTCTGGTTTTTCTAAAAAAGTTGTAATTATTATCATACTTAACTATATTACTGCTCAATTTTTTGCTGGTTTAATCCCCACCTATCTCGTATTTTTTCTTCAATTTTCATAAAAACTACTCTATCAAATATCAAACCTATTGTAAAAATTACTATCATTGTAGCAATTATTTGACTCATATTAGAGAATTCTCTTCCTACGGAAAGAATGTAACCTAACCCTACAAGAGTGGTAATTAACATTTCTGCTCCTATTAGGGCATGCCAAGCAAACGACCAGGCCTGCCTCATTCCAATTATTAACGTAGGAGTTGCAGCTGGAATCAATACGTGTCTGAAGAGTGAAATGCCTTTTCCACCCATATTTCTCGCAGCCCTAATATAGATTGGTGGAACATTCCTAAGTCCACTATAAGTTGAGAGCATTACCGAAAAAACGGAACTCATCACAACCACAAAAAGTATCCCAAGATCGTTGAATCCTATCAATAATATTGCAAATGGAATCCACGCTATACTAGGAAAGGATTGTAGTCCTACGGCAAATGAACTCATAGTTTTTCCAAATTGCTGAAATTTAATCATGATCAATCCTGTGATCAATCCAATGGTAAGAGATAACAGAAATCCTAAAAACAATCTCCATAATGTGATAGCTGTACCTTTAATTAAAGTAAAATCTAATAATAATTCGATAATTGTTTGGCCGACAGCGAATGGGGAAGGTAGAGATAACTTTGGGAATATTTCTGATAAGTAAACTAATTGCCATAATACTAAGAATACACTGATAAAAACGACTAAACTTAATGTATCCTTATTTATTATCTTATTTACTATTTTTTTGCTTAAGGTTATTTTTTTCTTATTGCTTTCTATATGTGTCTCCAAACTTTTCAGACCTTACTATTCATATATATCAAGCATTATCGTAAAGATCAACTGTAATAGCGTTAATTATTTTCTTTATTGAGATATTATCACTTCTCTGATCCTTAGGGATGTCAATAACATATTCTTTTTTTATACCATAGAGTTTTGGAGACATTACAATAACTCTATCTCCTAGTAATACAGCCTCATTTATATTATGAGTAACGAATAGTATAGTTTTTCTAGTTTTCCTATGAAGATCCAAAAGTTCTTTGTATAAGGATTTTTTAATAGTAATATCTAAAGCAGCAAAGGGTTCATCCATAAGTAAGATTTTAGGATTTAATGATAAGGCTCGGGCGAGAGATACTCTTTGTTTCATTCCTCCTGAGAGTTGATGAATATAAGAATTAGAATAATCAGATAAACCTACAATTTCCAGATAATGCTTGACTATTTTTTCTCGTTGATTTCTGGGAACTTTTGCCATTTTTAATGCAATTTCAACATTTTGAAAAGCTGTAAGCCATGGAAAAAGAGCGGATTCTTGAAACATCATTATTCGTTCAGGGCCTATCTCTTTTACAGGTTTCCCATTAAGTAAAATTTCTCCACCATAAGAATTTTCAAATCCTGCAATCAAGTTAAGAAGAGTGGATTTACCACATCCGGATTTTCCTAGAATTGTAATAATCTCACCCTCTAAAATTTGAATATTGATATTTTCTAAGACGGTACTTGTTTCAGAATTTCTTTGTGCATATTTTTTGGATACATTCTTTAAACTTAGGGATACTTTCTGCTGGGGATATTGATTTTTGAATTGCATCATATCCCGTATTAGCAATTAATTATATTTAATTGGTCTTAAATATGCTTAATACTGTTAATATGGGTAAAATTGGCATACAAGTTGAGAATTGTAACAAATTTTTGTGTGTGATTGTATATACTTCTAAATTATAGAGTACTTATGATTCATCTTGAAATAATTAAAATACCTGTATTTCCTAATTTTTTCTATTATAAAAGTAATATAGCTTAAAAAATAGTTCAACAAAAATCATCCTAAAGTAAAAATGATATAAGGTTATTTTATTTATGCCAGATTAGCTACATATTATATGCGGGTTTTTCACATATTAATAATTTTTTACATGTTTAAAAATTCATTAATATCTAATTAATTATATCAAAAGTGTTTGCTTAACAAAATGCTAACTTTAGATCGTACAGATAATGAAAAACCTCGTCTAGATGGTATTACATCCATTATAGATAAATTACAACCCTTAAACATTGAGAATTTTAAAAATATAGTTTCATATGTTGATTCAGTAAAAATACCTCAATCATGTTTCCTCTTATACTCTCCTTCAGAGCTTGAAAGACGAATCAAATTTTATCATGAACATAATATATCGGTTACAATTGATAGTAAAATTACAGATTACGCACTCACAAATAATACTCTCAATGAATACCTTCGTGAGCTATTGTCATTTGGATTTAACATAATAGAAGTAGAAGTCAATATGAATAATAATATTGATGAAAATCAAAAGATGATAGATATTTCAAATTCTTTTAATATAGAATTACAATGGAAATTTAACAAAAAGAATTCAGGTAACAATATATATAATGAGAATATTTTTGAAAAAATTCAAGAATTACTTAAAATTAGCAAAACAAAGATAATCCTCGAAATAGATCAAAAAGTTGATCTAAATATATTTAACAAAAATACTAATTGGAGATTTATTTCCTCTTTGATTTCTACATATTCTCAAAGTAATTTCATATTTGAGACGGATATTGAATCGCTACAAATAAATTTAATTGCAAAATTTGGTGAAAGGGTGAACTTAGGTTTAATCGATCCTTTTCAAGTTGGATTAATAGAATGGGCTAGAAGGAAAGATTATTCAAAATTGGAAAATTCGGTTGACAAGCAAACTACTGCTTCTATTTTTCCAAATATTTTAGGAGGACCATCAATAAAATTTATTTATTTTATAATTAAATCTTTACATCCTATTGATCAGACAGAATTAATGCGTATTAGCGAGCTACCTAGAAGAACGGTACAAGCCTCAATTAGTGAGCTAAAACGTCAAGGAGTGATATTTGAGATTTTAGATCCCAAGGATGCTAGAAAAAAAAAATACGAACTTAGGTCTCCTTCAATATAAATTAAATTCCTATTATATCTTTCTCTCATTATTAAGCATTTAATTACGGTATCTTTAATTATATGTTAATAATTAGAAAAAATCGCATATATCTGTTACATTTTTCATATTTAAGAGCATTATTATAATGACTTTATCTAATTAGCCTATGGATAAAAAATATCGATCCTCTATATATATAATATTGGCAATTATTTTAGGAATAACTATTATTTTTACCTCAGCACCTCAGTCATTTTCTCAAACAGAAGATAAAAAGGTATTAAAGATAGGATATTATCCTAACATAAATCATGCTCAAGCTGTGATAGGTATAGGAGATGGAGATTTTCAAAAAGTTTTAGGTCCTAATGTCGAAATTAAACCTTTTATATTCAATGCAGGTCCTTCCGCTATAGAAGCATTATTTGCAAAACAAATTGATGCGACATATGTAGGCCCAAATCCTGCTATTAATGGTTATGTAATATCGGAAGGAAAAGATGTAAGAATAATTTCAGGAGCTACTAGTGGTGGAGCAGTCTTTGTAATAAGAGGAGATACAGGAATTACTTCTATTTCAGATTTTGCAAATAAAAAATTTGCATCACCTCAACTAGGCAACACTCAAGATGTGGCTTTGAGGAATTACTTATTAGAGCATGGATATAAGACAGTAGAAAATCAGGGGAATGTACATATATTGCCAGCAAAGAATTCGGATATCATAACACTATTTTTGAAAAAAGACATTGATGGAGCTTGGGTTCCTGAACCATGGGGAGAACGTTTGATCAAAGATGCCAATGGAAAATTATTCTTGGATGAACGTGATTTATGGCCTGATGGAAAGTTTGTAACTGGTTTAATTCTTGTAAGAACAGATTATCTAAAACAAAATCCAGACGTAATTGAAAATTTACTTAAAGCCCATATAGAAGAAACACAACGGATAAATGACAATAAAGAAGAAGCTGTTAAGATGTTTAATACTGAACTAAAAAAAATTACAGGACAGACAATACCAGAAGATGTGTTACAACAATCACTGACCAGATTAGAATTTACTTATGACCCTATACAACAGTCACTTTATAAATCAGCAAATGATGCATTTAAATTAGGATTTCTGGGAGATACAAAACCTGATCTATCTAATATATTTGATTTAAATATACTCAATAAAGTATTAAAAGAAAAAGCTTTAGTACCAATTAATAGTTCGGGTATTAAAGTAGTAGAATAAACTTATTAACAAATGCAAAATAAATAATAGTTAAAATATTTTTTATTTTTTATCTAAATTTTGACTTTTAATCTAGTTAATTAATTAGGAAGTTAACTTAAGATCAATTCGCTTTATAGTGAATAACTTTTAGACTTTAGTTCCCATATGATATAGATGAATGCGTAATCTAATCTAATCCACTTGTAGAGATATTATAGACCACAATTGTAATTATTAAGGCAACTATGAGAATCATTAACATTTTCTGTTCTGCTCTGAAAATACTTTTAGTTAATTCTGTCCCTCAAACTTTTTCTCAAAATATAAATGCATATAAATTTTCATTCAATTACATTAATATTTCTTCTTGCCGTCTACGACTATATATATAAAATATTTTTTCCATACGCTTCAAACCACGATTTATAAAATGCTCAACAACAAGTAGGTTTTTTCTCTTAAGAGATAGTTCACTAGTCTTTTAGGTTGGAAGGGACCTATAAGATATGTATTTAATCCTAATTTGCATAATTAACTGCGATCTAATTTAATTATTTTACATTTTTTGCAATAAAACTTGCCTGCATCTATTACTTCTAATTTTCCATGACATTTGGTACATAAAAGACGTTGGCGGTCAGCCAGTTTATTTCTTACTATAGTAAGTACTAATGGAATAACAAATGTAGTTAGAGCATAACCTAGTAATCGCACTAGCAGACCATTATCTGATTTAGAGTAATCTCTATGCCTCTTCATTATATGTAATATATTTTTATATTAAAAAAAGGTTATTAATCATTCTTTATTTACAACTAATAAATAAATCGTTAATACATCGATATTGTAATTTACAGAGATTTGCTTTTATTAGTATTATAACAAAAATTTTTTTATTACTTTTAATTACAATAACATCGACGATTTATATAATTCTTAATCATTAACGTATAACGTTATTGATTCACAATAGTTAAGTTTTAAAGCATCACTATTCTTAAAAAATTATAATTCTTGTAATACGACAAAAAATATTACTGAATGTTCTGAATGTTGATTCGTAAAGAGAAGATTTAAAACATAATCAGAAAGAAATCAAATAGTTTAATAAAATATAGAATATTAATAACAAATATCTTACATACAAAAACAAATATTAGTTTTATTTGTTTGAATTTTATGTATTCTTGTGAGATTAATAAATCCAATTGATGCTCTATTATGGGGAATTAGACGAAATCAACGTGATGTCATTAATTTGTATAGCTCCCTATCACCACTAATGTCTATTACAACAGGCAGCAATATGCTTAATTTTGGATACTGGTCAGATGGAATTGATAACCCCATCAAAGCACAAGAGAATCTTTGTAACACCATTGGAAAATTAGCAGAACTTGAATCCGCTAAAACCCTTCTAGATGTGGGAAGCGGTTTATCTTCTCCTGCTATATTTTGGAAAAATGAATATCCATTATTAGAAGTTTATTGTATTAACATCAATTATCCTCATCTTATTTTTGCAAATAAATTAAAGGAACAATTTTTTATTCAAAAAAATTTAAATAAAAATTTTAAAAGTGATATTAGTCTATTTAATAGTACTGCCATTAAGTTACCATTTAATAAAGAATCTATAGATAGAATAGTAGCTTTAGAATCTGCTCAACATTTTAAGCCTTTCAGAGAATTCGTACAAGAGGTAAAATATATATTAAAAAAAGAGGGAATTTTTATTATTGCAATACCAGTTATTACAAATTTGTTGCATCCTATCCAAAATTTATTTAAACTAGGGATCCTTTCTTTTACTTGGGCATCAGAGCATTATGTACTAAATGATATATTGGAAATGTTGAGTTACGAAAATTTTAAAATTGTTGAGATTCTAAATATTGGTCCGTTAGTATACACTCCTCTATCAGAGTACTATATTAAAAATAGAAAGATCCTTCTTAAAGGAATTACTTCTGAATATGGTCCCTTGCTTGAATATATATTATTTAAGTCATTGATAAAAATGGACAAATTGTCCAAAACAAAAATGATAGATTATGCAATAATAAAATTAAGGAAAATATAACTAGATAACAGTATAAAATTTCATTAATACTACTAATGAATTTAAATAATCACCATCTTCAAGAATATGATAATAAAATAAAATAGAAGATATGAGTTAACAATTTGCAATATATCAAGTTAACCTTTGGTAACATAGAAAATTATTTGTTAAGCTATTTATTATTATTTATGTAGGGTACAAGAAAACAAATTTAAAATTCTATTATGTATAGACAAATGAATAAATACTGCTTATAATATTGTTTCCAAATTAAGAACTATTTTTCTTATTATTATTATTATTATTACTTTTTTCTTTTATTTGAAAATAACATCGAAACCATCCACTTGCGTATTTTGCTACCTCTTCCAATTTTCCTGGTTCTTCAAACAAGTGACTTGCTTGAGGAATAATAACTAATTTTTTCTTCTCTACATTTACCAATTGTTTAGTTATGACATTTCGATTCCATTCAATAACGGAATTATCATTTTCTCCAACTAGAAACAAAGTTGGGCATTTGATTTGTATCAATGTGGTATATTTTGAAGCCAAGTCTACTCTACCTCCTCTTGATACTATAGCACTTATGTTTTCATATCGTTTGTCTGCAGCAATTAAAGCTGCTGCTGATCCTGTACTGGATCCAAAATAGCCTAATGTATTATTGAAGATATTAAATTGATTATCTTGATTTCTAACCCAGTCTGTGACAGCAATTAATCTCTCACTTAAAAGTAAAATATTAAATCTATATTCTTTTGTAATAACATCTTTTTTTTCTTCTCTTTGCGTTAAAAGATCTATTAATAGGGTAGAAACACCATCATTATTTAAAATGCTAGATACATATTGATTCCTAGGACTAAATCTACTACTACCACTTCCATGAGCAAATATTACCAAACTTTTTGAAGATTTAGCAATAGTTAAATTTCCTTCTATTTTTTCTTCTCCAGATTCTTTATCAAACGGTATTCTTACTACATTTCCATTTTCCAAAGGAATTACTATTATAATAGTAATAGACAATAATAAATATCATTTTTGTTTTAGAATAGAAATAAATGTCTTAACTGCTAATTCTTCATTTTTCATCAATCGTTATTAATAATAGCAACTAAAATACCAAGTATAGGCTTAATAATGCATAATCTTCCATTTAATTCAAAAAATGATATTGATATTCACCTTTATAGAATAAATCTTCTTGTAAACTAATCGTATTTTACAACTAGTGGACCATTGATTTTTATAATAATGTAAAGACAGCCCTACTTAGATATCAGTAAATTACCATAACAAATCAACGATTATTATATTATCATTTGCTGTAATTGTTATTATATAATAGTAAATGTTTTATTGATTAATATTATTAGAATAAGGATTATTTGCACGGAGAACAAAACATGGATATATGTCCTTAGCTGTCATATTTATTGATTTAATACTAGATTTTTTGATAATTTGTTTATAATCATTATATATAATATTGTATATCTTGTTATATGAAAGACGCAGATGATAATAAAAGGAATAATATACAAGATAATAGGATTGGAAAAGATAATGATTATAATCCCCAGACTCCAAACAGTCAAAATCAGATAAGACAATCGGAACAGGCTGTAGATAGAACATTAGAAGATACACGCAATAATATAAATAGACTTACAAATGAAGCACGCACAGAAATATCAAAATCGACAGAAAAAATGAAGGAATACCAAGAAGATTCTCTTAATATTATCAATAACATTGCAAATAATTATATCGAATCACAAAAAGAATTGTTTACCTCCTTTTCAGATTCTATTACTGGAAACAATACAAATAGGTTAAGAAATAATCCTCAAACGTCGTGGCTAAATTATTACTCTCCAGAGAGATTTGCACAAATTTATGGAGAAAATGTAAATTCCTTCACCAATTCTATGATTCGATATGGTAATCTCCTTAACAACTTGAGCATCTCCAACATGAACTATTTTAAATCATTTTTACAACAAATGGAATTATATTCTAAAGAATTTTCAGAAAGAGAAGTAGGACGAAGATAAGCAAAATCAAATACTCAATAGGGATTATCATACCTATATTTTTATTATTTAATTTACAATTATAGAAGCAATTGAATAATAAAAGCAACACTCGAAAAATACTACTATTCTCGGTTATATTTAAAATTCTAATGACTATAAGTTTTTGAATTGTAATAAATATATTGTACAAAGTTATTACAATATAAAAATATCATAATTATGGGTTAATTTAAGAAATAGACATTATAAAACCTTATTTTTCCTTTGCCAAGCATACAAACTATATATCCACGATCGAATCAGCATTACCAGTAGAGGACCATCACAACTATTACATTAGAATCAGCCAAATTGAGAGATTTATAACCACGTTCAATTACAATATCTCCAGCTTTACATGCTACAGCAGTAGTAGTTTTCTGTAAGTTTACTAGTTGCAGTTACAACTTCAATGTAGAACATAGTTGTCAACTCTGGTCTGTTTTTTATTTAATGGACTTCATCATCTTTTTAATTGAATCTTATTAGTTAACGAAGTTACCTTATAATTAAATAAGGGAAGTGTCTGCATTTTTTATGATGTCTAAAGGAAAAAGTAAATCTAAACTCGCAAGCTTATTCAACTTCAAAGAGAAGTTTTCTAAAAATAAAGGAGCGGGTGAAGTAATGAAGTGTAAAGAATGTAAGATGGAATTTAATACGAAAGATAGACTGAATGCTCATAAAAAAATTGCTCATTCAGGAAGAGGAGATAAAAAGAAAAAGTCTTAACGTTAGACATATTTTTAACTATAAACAGTAAGTAAGGTTTCTCAATTCTGATTTAATTGTTGTAATCACGAAATTTACTTGATATTATTTCAAATATTCAAGAGTATAATATACTTGATATTTTTTTTGAATGTAAGAAATATTTCCCTATCTTATATCTTATTCAGCGAATAATAATGGATATAAGTTCCTTTATTTAGACTTTTGACTTTCTTTATCATTACATTTTTACTGTAGTCACAATTAATGTTAGGAATATTGATTATGCAATGGAATTGTAGGTTAATTATCGATACTTTTTCTTAGTGTATTATTTCTTATCATAATTTCATCAACTTTCTTAACAGACATAGGCATATTGGACCTATTTTAATTAGTGCTTGGTGGTGGTAGTAGTAGTAGTAGTAGTAGTGAAGATGGTTATCATACTCTGTCAATGTAGTAGCAAAAA
>DAIPKY010000008.1:10714-31611 GCA_036769505.1 Nitrososphaeraceae archaeon | reverse complement strand
AGCGCAGCCTCTGGTTTATCAGCTGTCCGACAGGGCACGCTGAGCAGCTAAGCTGTTTTGGATAACTCCTGAAAGCATCTAAGGAGGAAGCCATTCTCGAGAAAAGACAGCCTTCCGTAAGGAGAAGGGTAGCTATAGAAGATAGCATTGATGGAATGGAGGTGTACGCATCAAGCTTCGGCGAGATGTTCAGCCTGCCATTACCAACAACCCAAGGCACCTGATATAATTACTCTTTAATCTTGGTTAGTATACGTAAAGGTTTAGAGTACTACTATTGGATAATACGATCCTATACACGATGAATTTTTTTATTTATATATAATATTTAAAATCTATTTAGATAAATGGTAAATAAATATACTTCATTTTTTGTCTATCCATCTAGTGGTGATTTTTAATAGAAATTTGAAAAGATTCTATAAAGTGTTTGAGTTGCTAAAGTTCCTTCTCTATAGTCACTATTTTTAACTCCAACCTCTACCATGTCTATTCCAATCAGTATAGCACTTTTACTTATAGATTTGAGTATTTCTATTATTTGAAAAGGATTTAATCCAAATGGCTCGGGTGTTCCTGTACAAGGTACATAACAAATATCATATACATCAATATCAAATGTAATGTATATGTTTCTATTATTTGTAAGTTCTCTTATTTTTCTTGTGACTCTTTTAAGATTTTTATTAATATCCCAAGCTGTAAAAGTATTAACATAGTTGTTATTAGCAATATCATTTTCTTCTTTGTCACTTTGGCGAATTCCAACTTGAATAATATTCTCACCTTTGATATGTCCTTCATTAATGAGATGAAAAAATGGTGTAGTATGACAAATTTTCTTTCCATCATAAATTGGTTTCATATCTCGGTGTGCGTCAAAATGAATTATTATAGGATTCTCATTAGCAATTGATTTTATACTAAAATATGATAATGTATGTTCTCCTCCTAATATAATCGGAATTTTTCTTTCTTTTCTTATTAATGAATTTATTTTATTTATTTTGGAGATTCTTTTCAACTTCTCTAAAATTTTATCATATTTGTCATTTAATTTAGAATTGACTAGCGCTAGGTCACCTATATCATATATCTTAATTTTTTCATAAATTTCTTGGTTTTCATCTACTAAAAAGGATTCTATCTGTTTTGCAGATGTTACTCTAATTGCTTCAGGGCCATAAGAAGTACCTTTACCAAAAGTAGTAGTAATATCCAAAGGAACTCCATATAAAATTGCATCAGAATCTTGGAAAGTTAATTTAGTTGGGAAATCTCCAAAACTACATTTTGAATTAGTTTTCTCAGGAGCGACAAAAAAGGGTTCTAAGGTTTCTAAAGCATTCAATTTTAGTAATCTATAAAGTTACAAATTAAATTGTTTCTAGATTATTATGAATTAGTAATTTTTACTTATTTCTTAGACCAAAATAATTCATCTAAATTAGCTTGTCTATCTTTTCCTAATATTGATTTGAAGTTATAGTTTAATGCAGATAATAGTTGATCAAAAGTTGATTCCATAGTTTCAAGATATTTTTCTGTATCGACCTCGTTAATATTTTTAAGCAAATCCACAGGTTTTACCCCGTCATTAGTTTTTGTTTTTACATAAGAGATTATGTCTCCTGCTTTGACCTCTCTTCCTGACTGATGTAGTAGCATTGCTGCCTTTATATGTTGAGGTAGACCCTTGTATGTTATGAAATCAATATTTTTTCCATCTATTGATTTTACCTTAGAATTATTTGTCTTTTCTCCATATCGATCAGGTGATTTGTTAACCATAACGTTAAAACTCAATTCCGAAGGATGAATTTTACCTGTCTCTAAATCATTAGCATAACTCTTTATTATTTTCTTGATCTTCTCCTTTGCTTTTTGAAAATCATTTTCAGAATTTACTTCTTTTAGTATTTCCAGAATTTTGTAAAATGCTTTTCTTATGAATGGTGGTGTATGTGATTTCTTACCCGTTAATCCCTTTACATCTACCGTTCCATCTCCAAGCACACCAAGGTAATTCTTCTTTAAATCACTAAACACAACATACCTGTATGTTTTGTCTATTTCCAAGTCTACCTCTAACTTACTCCTTGCCCATTCTGAAATCTCCTTTACTTTCTGAGATGATGGATTTTTTAAAAATAAAGAGTCTGTATCACCATATATTACTTCAATACCAATCTGTTTACATTTTTCTATTGTTCGTGTTGTTGTTACTCTTCCTATGGCTGCAGTAGCGTCAGCTACTGGCAGACAATAGAGTGGAAATATTTCTGCTCCCATAACACCATAACTAGCATTTAATATTACCTTTATAGCCTGACTAATTACTTCATAAAGCTGACGATTATCTATAGTTATTGTTTTATCTTTAGAAAGTTGTTTATAGTATCTTACTCTCAGATCTCGGAGAGATCCAATGAGAAGAGATGTCAAACCTCGTCTTCTTTTACATATCCAATGAGTAGTTTCAGGAATTTGTTGTTGTGGATCATTTTTGCATGATTGGTGAGAACAATTGACAGTTTCATAGGAAAGATTATGAACTTTTATAATACTTGGATAAAGTGAGGCAAAATCTACAACTACTACATTAAAATGTATCCCTAGCTTAGGTTCTACGACAAGACCACCGCGATATTTTTTTTCTTTGATTATTGCAGTAGTAGATGATACTCCCTTCGATATGAGCTCATCTCTCCTAGGTATGAGAGAATTATTTTGTCTATGTTCAAAATATAACATTCCCCTAATCCATTGATTTACTCCAAATCTTGAAACATCATCAATGGGTAAATGCGATATTCGAGAAATTACTATTAATAGTTTCATTAAAAGGTTGTCGTTAAAAGTGGAAAGTCCTAATGTGAGATCAGCATCTTTTAAACAATACTCTGCCAATATATTCCTAGGAATGTCAGATATATCTCCTTCAAAATCTATTTTATGATCATTAAGTAAAGCTTCCGAAATAGCATTTAACGTATATTCAGCATATTTATGGTTAAATGCATAAATCTGTACAGATCTATTCTGGAAAGTTCTAAATAGATCGATATGAATTCCATGTTTGAGATTTACAGGTTCTGCCTGCATTCCTCTTTTTATAAAAGTCTCTCTTTTCACAATAAATGGAATATCATCTTTTTTTATAATTTGTTTATTTACTTGGTCTATTCTTGTGTCTTGGGCCCTCATGTATAAATATGGAAGATCAAAGTCATCTCCATTGAATGTAAGAATAATAGGATATTTTTTAATATCTTTGAATGCTGCTAGGATTAACTCCTTTTCAGTTTCAACTACTTCTGCTTCAGAAATAAATGCATTTTTTTCATTCGATCCATTATTTAATACATATACTTTTCTGAACCCATCACTCCCTGCTAATCCTATAGCAGTAATCTTTTTATCATGGTCACGTGGATGAGGAATTCTTCCTTCTTCAGATTCTACTTCAATATCTATTGCAATTCTTTTTAAATTCGGAATTGGTTGATTTAGCAGATTTACCCACTGAGATATATAAGAATTATAGTTCGTTGTTTTTGTGTCCTGTAAAGTTATACTATTGTTATCAATTAATTCATAAAGTTTATTACTTATTTGAGGATCAATTTCATATTTATATTGATAAATATCATCATTTTTTCTATAATAATAAGTACCAGGAATAAGTGCATTATCATATAGATAATTTTCATGATATTTTATATCAGCTTCCCATGCAGTTATTTTTTCTCTTATACTATTGTCAGTTCCTCCTATCGATAAAGGATCTGGGGCAATAATTTTTATTACATCAATTTCCTTATCGGAAATTAAATCCATTTTTTTATTCAGAACTATATTATACTTTTGTTCTTTTTTTATAATTTCTTCTGCTTTTTCTTTATATTCTATTTTAGTATAACAATATGGTTTATGATTAGTTCTATCTTTCCAGAAATATATTACTTCTAAATCAGGATCATAAAATTTTAATAAAACTTTTTGATCTTCTCCAGAATAAATAGCAGATAGTAATATAACAGTTTTATTTTCTGGTAAATTTGATATATTGCTCCTTGATTTATTGTTTTCGTCTTTAATAAAATATTCTTGAGTCACTATCTTTACTTTCTTTATATTCTATTAAATTTAATCTTTTCAAATAATATTACCAAATATTATACAGTATTAAAGATGTTAAACGTGTTTTTTAGCAATTTTAGCTTGAACAAGAAAAATACCTATTAAATATAATAAAATCATAGGTCCAGCAATTAACCACATTGTTACACCACTGCCGTCAGGCGTAATGATAGCTCCAAAAACTACGATTATAATTATGGAATATCGGAAATTTTTTCTCCAAAAGTCGTAATCTATTATCTTTGATAAGGATATTATATACATTAGCAGTGGAAGTTCAAAGGAAATTCCGAAGCCAATTAAAAATTGTAGGACAAAAGTTATAAAATCATTAATATTTAAAAATGTCTCTACCCCTATTGATTCGCCATATTTGTATAAGAAATCAAGAGTAAAGGGAATTACAAGTAAATATGAAAATATTATGCCTATTATAAATAATCCTAGAGTAGGAATTAACATCTTTACTAAGTTGATTCTTTTCTTTTCCTTTTCTTCTATTGCAGGTAAAATAAATTGGTACAGTTCTCTAATTAGTAGAGGTATCGAAATAATAATTCCTATTAGTCCTGCTACATATATTTGTGCAAAGAAAGCTTGACCTGGTGCAGTCTGAATAAGTTGAACTCCTTCAGGAAGTAAAGAATCTTTCATAAAAGAGGTAAGTTGTATAGCTATATTATTAAAAGGGTTTGGATCAATAAATGGAATATAAAAAGTATTTGAAACATTACTTATGTTTATATTAATTGGATAAACCTTGAATCCAAATGTAATACAAAAGACAATAATTATTAAAATGATAATAGACACCCTCAATATCCTAGACCGCATTTCAGAAAAATGATCTCTTAAAGACATTTCAGTGGGCAATTGTTTAAAGTTCTCGATAGTGAAATATATTTTATATCTATTTAAACAAAATGAATATTGTATATATTAATGAAATAGATAATATTGTTGACGTTATTTGATAATTTTTTTTGTAAATATATTATTTAAATTAAATTATCAATTTGGATAATTAGTTATGACTCTAGTTAATAAATAATAATACCAGTATCATTTCAGTATAACAAATATGTCGATACAAGAATTTCTTCTTCCTGATGAAAATATTAGATTCCATAGCAAAACAAGTGTGAAATATGGTGAAAAAAAATATAACGTTTTGATTACCGATATTCGAATAATACTTTATGCACAGAGGGGACATATTTTAAAAACAGATGATGTTATTAGCGAACGGTTAGAGAAGTTAAGGGAAATAAAATATTGTGAAAAGGGATTGGTCTTTAGAAGTGCAAAAATCTCAATTCAATCGAGTATAAATCTTGATATAGTTGGATCTTGCACAGAATTAAAACAATTATTTAATAATTTACAGGTTATTGTTCATTGATATTCAGTATAAAGTTAACTAATTAATTCATTTGTATCCACAAAAGAGAAAATAAATTCTAACGCCTTACTAGTATAATTTTACACTATATCAATATAATAATTAAGTTAGTTTAATTCCTAATACCTGTATTTAACATTTGATTATTATTATTATTCTTTTTCAATATATTTAATTAATAATACTATTTGTTTAATAGTTATATTGTTAAAGCAATAATTATCTTTTTTTTATAGATTCGATAAAATATAAATTAAAAATATTTTATTTTATTTTTGAATTACACAAATAAAAAATTTATTTATATTATCAGATCAACACTATTTATAAGAAAATGTATTTTGATAATAATATACCTAAATGGTCTTAGAATTTACAGGAGAAATAACTGATCCTATACATAAGTATATTCGTATTACAGATTTAGAAAAAAAATTAATTGACACTGAAGTTTTTCAACGATTAAGAAAAATAAGACAGCTAGCAGGTGCTCACTTAGTATATCCAAGTGCTCAGCATACCCGTTTCGAACATTCTTTAGGAGTTATGCATTTAGCAGGACTAGCAGCAGAGACTCTTCTAGATAAAGGATATATCACGTATAAAGAGGATGTGGAAAGTTTACGGATAGCCGCATTATTACATGATATCGGCCATGGGCCTTTTTCTCACCTTTTTGAAGAAGTTCTCAGTGAGAATCAGTCAAAGAAAATCAATCATGAAATAATAGGAAAAAAAATAATAAAAGAAACAGTAATCATTGATATTTTGAAGAAATATGGATATGATGGTGATTATGTCTGTAATCTTTCTTTTGGAGAATCTCAGAAAATGTTTTATAATGAAATCATAGCAGGAAGTTTATCCGCAGATATAATGGATTATTTGCCTCGAGATAGTTTCTTTACTGGGGCAGAATATGGAAAAGTTGATTATTATAGGTTAATTAGTTCCTTTGAAGTTCTTTCAAACGGTCACTTAGGAATCAATAAATCAGCAATTAATTCTCTCGAATCAATGTTAATCTCTAGATATCAAATGTTCAAAGCTGTATATTTTCATAAAACAGTTAGGGCAGGTGAAGTAATGTTATTGCATTCTCTTATGAGTGCAAATAAACAACTCAATTTTTCAAATTTTTGTATTGAAGATTATTTAGCCTATACAGATGAAAAAACTATAGATATTATTTGCTCTTTAAATGGAAATAAATTTGCTTCTGATTTGGCCTTGGATTATAAAAAAAGAAAATTATTGAAATGTGTTTATGAAAAATTTTTACAAAACAAACATAATGCCTTTAATAAAGAGTTAGTAGGTACAACAATTAGAGAATTTTTGGAAGGGGTAACTGAATATTTGGATATTGATGAACGCTTTATATTTATTGATATCTCCCGAGCTCCTTCAATGCCCCTTACGCCGTCAAAGGAAGAATTAAATTCCATAATGTTAGTTGATAAGAATTTAGAATTCGAAACGCCTACATCCGATATTCCATTGATTGATTCAATATCAGGTTTTTTGGATATGATTCGTATTTATACACCTGAATGCAATAGAGAAAAGCTAGAAAAAGTACTACGGAATATTAATCTTTAAAAGGGATGAATAGAATTGGAGTATTCACAAAAAAAACGAATAGTAATAAAATTGAGTGGAAGTGTTTTTAGTCTATCTGATAACCATGACCAACACAGTAAAAACTATTACAATAGTTTCAAACAATATAGTGATATTTTAACTAATCTCACACCTCATGTACAATTAATAGTTATTACTGGAGGTGGAAGTATCGCAAGACTTTATATCAATTTCGCAAGAAAATTAGGACTTGATGAAGCAAGTCTAGATTTGCTAGGTATAGCTATATCAAGAGTAAACGCAAAATTGCTTATTGCTTCTTTGGGTCATTATGCTTATCCAGAAGTTCCCACGTCGTTAGATGATGTTGTTAGGTTTGTAGAAAGTAATAAAATAATTGTTTCAGGAGGATTACATCCTGGCCAAAGTACTAATGCTACATCAGCCCTAATTGCAGAAAAGACAAGAGCGAGTGCATTTATCAATGCAACTGACGTCAATGGAATTTATGATTCTGATCCTAGGAAAAATAAAAATGCACAATTATTTGCAAAAATTGAATTAAGTAAACTACTAAATATACTTTTAAAAGAAAGTTCAATGGCTGGTGAATATGATTTATTGGATATAGTAGCTTTAAAAGTAATAGAAAGATCCAAAATTAGAACAAAAGTAATTCTCTGCAATCCCAAAAATATATCTAATACTATACAAGGAAGAAAGTATATAGGAACAGAATTAGTGTTGTAAGTATTGTAAGAGTATTGTGATTATAAATAAATAAATAAATAAATAAAGATGATAAACCAGCCCAATTCATAATATAATATACATAGTTTTAATCATTGAATTACATTCAGATCACTGTTTTGATGTCTCCCTCAAATTTTGTAAAACCATCCACGATCATTTTTTCTACTATCTTATTTCCTTCTTCAATTGTCATGGATTTTGATTGCGCTTTTGCATAGCCATCATTATCACAGATAAATAAGATCATTTCCTTACCATTGTTCAAAGTTCCAACTAGCATTTCCTCTCCTACTGGTTCAAAGCCTGAAATTCCCTTTTTAATCGTGTATGTTAACATAGAAAATCCTGTGTATTCAAACAATTTCATCTGAGCTTTTCTTGACCTTTCTTGTCCAAGGAAAGCAGCTTTATGATATTGCATAGAGGTACTTTTCTATTGGTGGATAATTATTAATGTCTATCGAGTATTATTAAAAAAACAGTACTTTTCAACAAATAGATATCTATAATGAAAAGTATTTTCTGAGTGATTTAACACTTAAATTATTAATGATATTAATGATATTTAGAACTAAGTTTGATTACCTTAGATAATCTGTTGATGCAAATGCCTTTTGGTTTTGAATGGATATTTATTATAGTTATTATAGTTGTATTATTCTTCGGGGTAAAAAAAATTCCTGAATTGGCAAAATCTTTCGGTAAAGCTACGGCAGAGTTCGAAAAAGCTAAAATCGAAGCTAAACGAGATCTGGATAAATATAAAAAAGAAAATACTGATATTGAACGAGAAAAGCTAGAATCTATTGCCGAAACTTTAAGAATAGATTATACGGATAAAAATGATGAAGCTTTGAAGAAAGCTATCGAGAACGAAATCAATAAAAATAAAAATACCTAATCTATAAACAATAATTTTTTCCTTAAACAATTTATTATACTATTAAAATTCATTAATAATGATTAATTCATCTCAAGTGGTTGATATTGTTAAAAATTACGACAAGGAACATATCAACATTGGTGTTTTAGGTAGCCATTCAGCACTGGAAGTGATGGATGGCTGTGTTGATGAATCTATTAGGACTATATGTATCTGCCAAAAAGGAAGAGAAACGCCTTATTTGAGATTTAAAAGATTATCTAACACTGTAATAGTTTTAAATAGATTCATTGATATCATAAACCCTGAATCTCAAAAGAAATTACGAGATTTGAATGTCTTAATGATAGCTCATAGAGCTTTTTCGGTTTACATTGGATATGATAACATAGAAAATAAATTTTTAATCCCGATTTTTGGGAATAGATATCTGTTAAGAGCTGAGGAAAGAACTGCATATAAAAATCAGTATTACTTGTTGAACAAAGCTAAAATTAAACATCCACAATTACAAAAACCTTGTGATATAGCCGGACCATCTATTGTCAAAGTTCAGGAAGCAAAAAGAAAATTGGAACGTGCATTTTTCTTCGTTAATTCATATAATGATTATTTAGAAAAAACTGAATTAAAAATAAAAAGTGGATTAATTAGTAGAACAGATTTAGAATCCGCAATAATTGAAGAATATATAATTGGAACTTATTTTAATTTTAATTTCTTTTACTCTCCTCTAAAAAAGGATCTTGAATTTTTGGGTATCGAAAGAAGATTACAAACTGATCTAAATGATTTTACAACCTCTCTGACCGCAAAACAACAATTAGAGTTAAATATTGAATTACAAAATATCGAGATAGGACATACGCCTGCCAGCATCCGTGAATCAATGTTAGAAAAAGTCTTTGATTTAGGAGATAAATTTGTAAATGCTGTTAAAGAAGAGTATCCTCCAGGATTAATAGGTCCTTTTTCCCTTCAAAGTATTATTACTAAGGATTTAGATATATTTGTATACGATGTATCCTTTCGCGTTCCTGGAAATCCAATTTTATCTACTACAAGTCCATACACAAAATATTATTATGGTACTACATTTGGAGTGGGGAGGAGAATTGCTATGGAAATAAAAGATGCTATTTCAAACGATAGAATTAAAGAGATTGTTACATAGATGATTTAAAAATCACACAAGATATTTTTAATAACATTAGGAATCTCTTCTAACTTCTTGATAGTATATGTAGGAATTTCATGTTTGATTTTAGCCGATTGCAAGTGAAAAAGAGAATCTGTAAATCTTATTGTTTTCATTCCTAACTTATTTGCTGGTAAAATATCTATATCCAAACGATCTCCAATCATTATACATCTACTCAGAGGAAATTCAGTAAAATTGATTTCTTCAAAAAGTAACTTCTCATGAGGTTTTTTAATTTTGATTGTTGAAGGGATAACAACTTTTTTAAACAGCGAAAGTATATTTTCATTTATTAAAGGTTCTATTGCTTCTTTGGGTTGATTAGAAATTATCCCTAATTGGTGATATTTTGACATGGTTTGGACCACCTTTTTTGCACCCTCATTGAGACAAAAGTATTTTCTTTTTCCATAAGATAGGTCAGAGTTTAATTTTTTTAAAATGATTCTATCATAACCAATAGGAAGAATAAGTCTACATATCGCTATGATTAATTCTTCTATTCCACCGTCTCCAATTATTCTATTTTTTATAATATTATTTCTTAAGGTAATGTAATTTCTCCAATCTATTCTTGCACCAAATCCATTCACTAATTCTAAAAGCTTTTGATCAAAAAATTCTAGAAAATCCCATTCATTTATCAAAGTTTGCCCCAAATCAAATATTAGAAATAGTTTTTTCATTAAAATTGAATTTAGGTTTTTTATTTATTTAATACTTTAGATTTGAAAAAATACTTCATAACTTTTAAAATAATTAAATTATTGCTTGGAAATCGCTTAGATAGTTTTAATCTAGTATTAGTGTTTTTTAAAGTATTTACCAAAGCTATAAAGACTTAAGTTGTTTTATTCTCTTCAATAGTCGTCGTCTATTAAATATATATAAGAATAGCACGAATGTCATTAGTAATAATTTTAATACATTAAAATAATATAAAATTATATTTTTTGAAATTGCCAAGTGATCCAAATTTGAATTTTATAATCTATGGTCAATTATGAAACAAAAAAAATAAAAATATTTGTATTGTTATTTAATATAATGAAAATTGGAGTAATATCAGATTCCCATGATGATATAAGCAATGTGAAACAAGCAATAAAAATTTTTAATCAATATGGTGTAGACTATGTAATTCATGCAGGAGATTATATATTTCCAGGTATTGTACTTGAATTTAAAAATCTTAATAAAAATATCAAGCTTATTGGTATATTTGGAAATAATGATGGGGAAAAATTTGGTCTTGTTAAAAGTTTTAACACAATAGGCGGAAATCTTATGGGAGACTTCGGAGAGCTTAGAATAGAGGATGAAATATTCGGAATATACCATGGAACAAATGAAGATATAAAAAAAACATGCCTTCTTGCTAATTATTATGATGTTTTAATATGCGGTCATACACACATAAAAGATACTAGAAAAATTAATAGGACGCAAATACTTAATCCAGGTAGCGCCCATAGAAGTTTACAAAATGATGAATTAAACAAACAAGCATCTGTTATAATCTACCATACTGGAATAAAAAAATATGAATTTATAGAATTAAATAAGCCATAATAGTAATTCTATTGGAAATTTAACACAGTTATAATTTAAAATAATTTTCATTGGTTCTATTAAATGTCTTAAAATACAACAAACTGTCAAATACCGTAGAATAGTAACGTAGATTAAGCTAAAGAGAATTGTTAAATAAACTAACATAAAATAGACTGATAACAAGATTATGGGTTAGATAAACAGAAATTAGAGCTTATAACTACACGTATTAGTTTTAAGTATGCAGCTAGAATAATTATCGCAAATGACAGATAAGCTTTCCAAAAGTAAGAATGGAGACAAAATTCTGAAGATAAAGAATTTTTATACCCTTTGAGCTGCTAAAAATGTAAACCATTCGAAACTATTACTTGAAGAATTACAATATATTTCTTGATCTATATAAGATCTACAATAAGAGCAAATTTTTAGAATTAAAAGAGAATGTTAGCTACATTAAACTAACACTATTTTAAGCTAAAAACTATCTTGTTCTACATATGATTGTACCGATTTAAACCTGATGTATAAATTAGTTCTTTCAATAATTTCAAATAGTAGGTTATTGAGGTGAATTAGTAGAAGTGCTTATCAAATAATTAATCAGAAGCCCTCTTAAATAGAATGGGAGATTTAATTAAATTTTTTCATATCTCTTATTGTCGTTAATAGATTAAAGATTTCGCTAAAATATAACTAAATCCCTAGAATATTATAACAATTTGTCCATATGTAACTGATCAAGTATAGGTGTTATTTCCTTTACAAGTACCTTCTCATCCAATATTATTTCTTTAGTTATCATAAAAAGTACTGCTAAAAGATTTCTATCTTCTCTGGATGTGCAGACTAAATTCTCAGCTAAATTAAATGTATGTTTATTATCTTCAATCCATTTTTTCCATGCAATAGCTCTTTGAATATTTGTTTGTAAGCGGTAAATAACTTCATCTATCTTTAAAGTATCAATGTCTAAAAGATCCAATTTTAAAAATGGAACCATTAAATGACCGCCTTGTACTTTTTCTTTATTTTCATTCATTCTTACGATAATTTCTTCCTCTTCCACTTCACTAACTCTTTGTATATTATAGATGGGATAGAAATATCCAGCTAGATTATTATCCCAATCATAAATTTTGTAGATAGTATCCTCATATTCACCTTTCCAATTTTTTCTTCCTTTTACGTCAAACAATTAATGGAGGATAGTTGAATTACAATAAAAAATTTATCTATTATATTATATTATATTAGATATATTATATTTTTTATTTGGATTTCTAATATAATAGGAGTTGAGTAAAAAATTACTATATTAGAATATTTTTGCAAACGCTCAAAGCTATGAATCTTATGAAATCTGAGATAATCTAGTGCTTTTATAAAGCATACAAAGTATAGATTGAAACAGTATGTTGTAATTCAAAAGAATTAAAGTATCTATATTAAAAAATTTTGTTTATACTGTGTATGGATTACAGATACAAATAATTCAGTAATATGGAAAATACTATCTCGATGACAACAAACTATAAGAATTTAAAATATTTATTCTGAAAGATGGATATAATATCTAAATTTGTCTACTTAGGAAGAAAAAATGAAGAAATACAAATTAATTAAAAAGTTTATTTTTCTCGCCTAACAATATTGTAATAGTAGATTTACATATTATCATAAATATTATAAAATTACAAAAGGAGATCTTAAATTCGAGTGAATTATATAAATAGATGTTTATTTTATTATATCCATGGATCCTAATTTTTATAATTCTACAATTTCATTAATAATAGGTATCTTCGTTTTATCAATTTTTTCTTTAACTGATACCTATTCCCAAAATTCTGAAATGAGTGTAATCGTTAAAATAATTAAGGGTGACAAATTTTTAGATCAAATTTGGGATATTAATGCCCAATTGAGAGACAAGTCTACAGACTCTGAAATCTCCAAAGATCAAACTACCTTTAAGGTTAATGAAAACCAAACAATTCAATTAATAATTCCCTTATCTAATTCTACACAAGACCTCAATAGGTATTCTATTTTTGTAGATGCTTCATCTACAATAGACGATATCGATGTATTCGGTAAGGTCGATTCTGTGAAGAAAGAAAACAATCAAATTACATTAAATCTTAGTAACGCGCGTTAATTAAATTCATCTTTCATAATTCTATTTGCTAAAGTTTACCACTTTCTTTTATTAGAATCCCTGATATGATAATATAGATATTGTTGGACGTACCCTGAATATTCTCCAAAATACCCATAAATCTTTTCGTGAACTAATTTGTATTCAATTTCTGATATCTTTTTACTTTTTCTTATATTGCTATCTTCGAACATCCATCCATAATTTTGACATAAAGACCTATATACCCAAATATCTATTGGAAATGCTTCGGTTTTTTCTAAAGAAAATAAAAGAACGCAATCCGCAATTTTGTTACCTATTCCAAAAAGTTTAGTTAATTCTGATTTTGCATTAAGATACTTCATATCTTTTAATGAATTTAGATCGAGAGTATTTTTTATTTCGTTTGATATTGATCTAACAAATTTAGCTCTATATCCCAAACCACATCCTATTAAGTCCTGAATAGAAGCTTTAGCCAATTCATTTACATTAGGAAATAAGTTAAAATCTATATTATTGTACGTTACTTTTTTACCAAATTTTTTACAAATATTTTTAAGCATATATCTTATTCTTTTTATATTCGTATTGCTTGCACAAACAAAAGAAATGATACATTGAAAAGGATCTTGTCGTATTAATCTTAGACCTTTATATTTATTGTAAATATTGAAAATAATAGGATCTTTTGATAGTGCTTTGTTTATTTTATTCTCGTTATCGCATAATCTAAAAAAATCATAAACCCAATTTTCATTTTCTGGAAAAGAATTATAATCTATATCACTATTCTCTAATCCCAAATGGTATCTTCTATTCTCATTGTATTTGTTTACTTTCGTATCATTGATGGTTAATTTAAATATATAATTTCCATCAATTCCATACCAAGAATTGTTATTTTTTTCCCAGAGAAAAACTTGTCCACTATTAATTGTTCTTATCGGATCTAAAGGAACGAGATTAATTTTATTATATTTAAAAGTCATTTTATAATGCATTAATAGTTATAAGAATACTTTGTTAAAATTTTAATTATTATTTACTTTTTTTAAATCGTTTTGTAATGTATCTATTATCTTAGGAATTTCTTTTTTAGCACATTCAAGACAAAAATATTGAAGTGATAGTGGATAAGTAAAATATTTGAGGTTTAATTTAATATCTTTTTTACAAGAAGTACATTTTTTAAGTTTAAATGGATCGGTATTTTTTATTATCAATGTGCAAATTATTATATTCAATTAATTTTAAATTTGCTATTATTATCATTATCATTAAACTTTAAATGTATCACCCGAATTTGGGGCGATAGCCTCAAAACCATATTTCTCAGTTATTTCCTCCGCGAATTTTATACAGGAATTTCCATCTCCATGGACCGTAAGTACTTTTGGATTTCCTTTTATATTATCTAGTATTTCAAATAATTCATCTCTACTGTTATGACCTGAAAATTCAAATTGTTTTACTTCTGCTAGACATTTTTTTATTTTCCCATTTATTTTAAAAGTGCCTTTTTCAAGCAACATTCTTCCAGGTGTATTTTCTCCTTGGTAAGAAACAAGCGCAATACCATTTTTATCGGACATCATAATATTTTGCATATAAAAAATAGCAGAACCTCCAACTAACATTCCTGCCGGAGAAATAATTACACAAGGTTCTTTTATTAAACTTCGTCTACTTTTCCAATCTCTGATCCATTCCACTTCTTCTATATATTTTTTGAAAACTATGGGATCCCTTATATATTCAGGGTATTTTAACATGATTTCATTTACTTTAAGTGCCATTCCATCCATAACGATTTTATGAGGAAATTTATATGCTTTAAAAACACATGCTATCTCTTGGGCTCTTTCTACTGAGAAAGCTGGAACAAATAACGTCCCACCATTATCAATAATTTTATATGCAAATTCTAATAACTCTTTTTCTGATTGGGGTCTAGGTAGTTGATTAGTTTGTGAATAAGTACTTTCAATTATCATTAGATGTATTTCATCAATATCTAAATCTGCTGGTCTCAAGATTTTAGACCCTCTTGTATTAATATCTCCAGTATAAAAGATTCTTTTTCCTTTATTTTCAACAACAATTGTTGAACCTCCTAATACATGTCCAGACTCATAAAGCGTTATGTATGTCTCATTTATATTATAAGGTTCTCTGTATTGTAGATTTTTATGAGACTTTAGCATTCTATCTAGGTCAATATTTTCAAATGGAAGATAAAATCCTGATATCTTTATCATATCTTCAATTAGTAATTGAGATAGTTCGATCGTAGGATTAGTAGAAAGAACAGGGAATTTAGATGATGATAGAAATAATGAGGGAAGAAATCCAGAATGATCTAAATGAGCGTGAGATAATACTATCCCGTGTAAATCTTTTGGTTTGACATGAAGTGGAAATTGGGGCTCTTTTTTCAGAAGAACCCCATAATCCATTAAAATGTTAGAATTTTCATTACTGACTAAGAACGCAGAACGACCGACCTCCTTAGCAGCTCCTAAAATTTTAATTTCCATTATTATTCTATGATACTAATAAGTATGGTTACTTTAAGTCTTGTTATATTCTATGATGTTTAGAGAAAATCTATTTTCCATAGTTTGGTTTTAGAATTTATATAATTATTAGATAAACACTGATGAAATGAAAATCCGCATTCATCAAGAATTTTTTCAAAGTCATATGGTATTATCTTGTAGTCTTTATTTTCTTCGTATAGTATTTGTTTTTTTAGACTATCTATTAATAAATGACTTTTTATATTTTCTTTAGAATAGACATACCAAAAATTATGTGCTCCTCTTAAATTAGAAAGGAATTGTAAACGTCGAGTATCAAGGTTTGAATAGAAATGGTTATTAATTTCAATATTTACGTCTTCCCAAGATGGTGTAGTCCATTTGACTATTTTTTTGAAACCATGTCCTTCATATTCTGCAGCTAAGCTTAAACCAGAATCTAAAGTAGTTATTATTATATCTGTTTTTTCAGCTATATTTTTTCTGAAATCCTGACCAGGATCCATCCATCCTACAAATATAATATCATAAAACTCATCTATACCATACTTCGCATCAGTTATCTCTATATATCCTGGTTTCGGTTTACCAATTGAATAAAATATATCTATATTACTTTCTATTCCTTTTGCATTTGGAATATACTCTCTCACCTTTTCGAGAAAATCTCCATTGCCACAACCTACTTCTAAATATTTTATAGACTTAGATACCTTATTACTAAGTGCATCTGCTATTGCTTTTATTCTCAAGACATCTACCTTGCGATAAGAAAAATATGTTCCACACAAATAAGGAAAAAGATATCGCTCATGGTGTCTTGATAATGAGTAGCCTCTAAATTTTTTCAGTTGATTAAATGCATTTATTAAATTACTAAAATTATAATCCATTATAAAATTTAAAAAGATAGTGATAAACTTTTGACTACAAGAGCTCAATTAAAATTTAATACATTGAAAAAGAGTAACTAAATAAAAAATTATGGACAACCTTCCATTTTTTGGATAAAGTATCCTCTATTTTCAATATCCTTTGCAACGACAGGGGGGGCTTCCTGAACATGACAGAATTGACACTCTTCTTGCGTCATTGTTTGATTTCCCTGACCGGCTTGTTCAAGGAATTCCTTTCCATATTCAATTGCTTTTTCATGAGGAGTACTAGCTTCTACAATCACATCAAAATGCATGATTTTTCCATCTTTTTTTGTTACATATGTATCATAAACTGCACATTCCATATGATAAATAAATATTTAGGAATATTTAATCTATACTGGATCTTTTTAAAATCCTTATTTCCGTTAACTAAATTATGAGAATTAAAAACATATAAATAAGTAATAATCAACTAAATTTTTATTCTTCAAAATCGAGGTTTAGTTTGCTATTATGAAATCAAAAAAAGAAACGCGTGACAAAGAAAACACAGAAAGGCTTGAGAGTACAATTTCAACTTTAGAATCATTCAAAGAGAATAAAGACCTTCCAAGGGTAATACGCAACCAAATAAAAGATATTTATGATGTTTTAAAAGAAGAAAAAAATGGAAGTATATCTGTTAGAGCAGCTAATGCAGTTAGTATGCTGGATAGCTTAACACAAAATAGACATATGGAATCACATATCAGAACTACTCTTTGGCAAGTGGTTTCCAAGTTAGAAAGTATAAGAGAGCAGTAATGGAAAATATTGTTTATAGTTAGACTTACTATCCATAATATTTAGGAAATTGCTCAAGTTTTTAAAATTTGATAAGTTAAAAACGGAGTTAAGAAAAGGTAATTTCAAATTAATTTTTGCTTCAGGAATCAGCTTAATTTTGGTTGGAATTTTTTTTATAGTAATAATATATCAATTACTATTAAATTAAGGATAGTAGAAGATTATTTATACGAAATCTAAGTGGAAGAGCTAAAAAATAACAATTATAACTTTAAGATGTTTACAATTCTTAAATGATTAAGAAAAAAGCGAACTCTGATGTTATATTTCCTGGTGAACATGTTGCGTTTATTGAAGAATTTGAAAGTGGAAAAAATACATTTGTTATAGATGGTTCTATACGATCTTTGAGTTTTGGGAAAAGAGAATATGATTTTAAAAAGAGGCAAGTTGTGATAGAAAGAATAAAACAAGCACATTTTCCAAAAATAGGAGATGTTATAGTAGGATATATAGAAATGTTATTTGGAAGTATGATTTCTATAAGGATCTTATATCTCAATAATAAAAAATTTTCTTCAGGTCTATCTGCAATTGCCTCAACAAGGATAGCCTCAGAATCCGGAGGATGGAATTCGAGAAGAGAAAGAGGGGAAAGAAGACCAAAATTAGTTTATAGAGTTGGGGATATAGTAAGAGGAAGAATCTTTAGCTTGATGAACTCCTCTGCTCATGCTACTATAAACGATAAAGATTTCGGTGTAGTGTATTGTATATGTTATATCTGTGGAGGTGATACCGTCAAATTTAATAATACTGTTAAGTGCATTGAGTGTGGAATGATGGAAGAAAAAAAATTGGCTTTTGATTTTGGTAAAGAAGCATTATCATCATTGCCACAAAGAAGAGAATAATCTATATAATTTGTTAAATTAGTTATTACTATAATTTTTCCTACTTAGTAAATTTATTTTATTTTTTTATCAACTATTTTTGGTAAAATAGATTATAGGATGTCTTGGTAAATTTCTGAAAGTGATAAAAGAAATTTATTTGACTAATTCTTGGTGAAAGAGATAATGAAAACAAATTATAAAATTTATAAAAATAAAATGATTAAGTTAATTTTAATTTCATTTATTATTTCATTTACCATTATTTATTCAAATCTTTTACACATTAATAGTGTGGAAGCACAAATTGGAAAATTTGGAACCTTTACTGGTAATAATTTTCAATATGTAAAAGATTCAGAATTATTTCAATTAAATCAGTTTTCAATTGCGGTTTGGTTCAAAACAAATAATACCGACCCCCATGTTTCATTTTTAGTTAATAAAGGTGGATTTGGATCCGAAGCTTCCGGTGAAAATATGAACTATGGATTTTGGATAACCTACCTTGGTCATCTTCAAGCAGGATTTGAAGCAAAAGATTCTTCAAATTATTTTGTTACTTCTAAAAAACCCGTCAATGACAATAAATGGCATTATGCTACAGTGACTTACGACGGATCCTTACTGAAGTTATTTATTGATGGTGTGCTTGACCATAGCATAAAGACAAAGAATGCCAAACCTGATATTACAGGAAAAAATAGGATTACCATTGCTGCAAACTCCCTTTTCAAAGATAAGTTATATGTGGGTGATGTAGATGAAGTGCGCATTTGGGATAGATCTCTTACTACAGCAGAGGTATATGACGCATACACACAAAATAAATTCAATTTAGATAATCAATTAGTATTTGTTTCATTTGGAGATAATACGTCTTGTAAACCCGAAAAAGCTGTTAATGTTACCTCCATAGGGAATGCTTCAAATAATACAGAACTCAATGCAATTGATGGTAATCAATCTACGCGATGGTCGAAGTATGGATTAGATTCTTGGGTTCAAGTTGATTTAGGTAAAGAAAAAGAGATATGTGAGATTGATTTATCTTGGTATAAAGGTGATCAGAGGAAGATTCAATTCACTTTATCTACATCTGTAGATGGAGAAATTTTTAGCAATTTATTTTCTGAAACTAGTAGTGGACTTACCACTGGACCAGAAAAATTTGATATTCCAGATGTTAAAGCCCGCTTTCTTAAAATAACCGTCAATGATAATTCAATAAATGATTGGTCAAGTATATCTGAGATTGATATTAATAATCCCATAGCTCCTGGCTCTCCTTCTCCATGTTTACCCTTAAATATTCCTGCCGATCATATTTCATCAATTAGTAATTCCCCTAATAAGACTGAGGATAATTCAGTCGACAATGATCTTTCCACAAAATGGTCCAATCTAGGATTAGGTTCATGGTTACAATTTGATCTTGGACAAGAAAAACAAATATGTGATATTGGAATTTCTTGGTATAAAGGAAATCTCCGTTACATAGATTTCATAGTCTCTGTGTCCTCAGATGGTTATGATTTTAGACAAGTTTTTTCGAGCACCAATAGTTATAATACTGACGAAATTGAAGTTTATGATATCCCAGATACTGTCGGTAAGTATCTTAGAATTACTGTTACTGGAAATAGTGTAAACGATTGGGCCAGTATCAATGAAGTTGATATATTTGCTAATCCAATACAAAAAGAATCATTTACATCTGCATCAGTTATTAATATAGTTACTCAAGTCATCAATGATAATGAAGGAACTAAACAAGCAAAAGATTTTATTATATCAGTTAATGGTAGCCAGGCAACTCCAAATTCATTCCCAGGGAACCCAGATGGACAATCCGTATCTCTACACCCAGGAACTTATGAAGTTAAAATAAATAACTTCTCTGAATATAAAACTACATTATCAGCGGGATGTCAAGGAATTATAGATTCAGGTGACAACATAGAATGTGTGATAACATTTGATGATATAAATCCTGCAGCTCCCTCTAATGAATTACTAAACACTATTGATAATCTGACAAGTAACAATCTGACAAGTAACAATCTGACAAGTAACAATCTGACAAGTAACAATCTGACAAGTAACAATCTGACAAGTAACAATCTGACAA
>DAIPKY010000008.1:0-10614 GCA_036769505.1 Nitrososphaeraceae archaeon | reverse complement strand
AATCTGACAAGTAACAATCTGACAAGTAACAATCTGACAAGTAACAATCTGACAAGTAACAATCTGACAAGTAACAATCTGACAAGTAACAATCTGACAAGTAACAATCTGACAACTACAATCGCTACAACAAATAAGAAGATTAACGACAGTAACAATAAGAACAACGCAAATGTAAACGTACTTTTACGTGACCTTCACTTGAATATTATATTAGAAGTAATAAATGCCCATGGTGGAAGCAAAAAACCATCAGATTTTATTATAACAGTCAAAGGAGAAAATGTTGAACCGAATTCCTTTGCAGGTAGCAACAACTTTCAAAAAGTATCTATAAAGCCAGGAAATTATAATGTTAAGATATCTAATACATTTGGATATGAAATAAATAGGATTTCGGGGTGTACAGGAGTAATAGAAAGGACAGACAAAACATGTATAATAGAATTAATTGATACTCCAAAACTTTTAGAAATCCCACTAAATCAAACCTCAGAAAATATAACACAACAATCCGACTAATATATTAAGAAGATTTTTTAATATTTTCAATTTTATAAATTTTTTCTATGTTCCTAAAACTATTATAATTGTTTTATTTTCTATCGAACGTTTACCAATTTTTAAATTCCATAGAAGATCCTATAATATTATAGGAGAATTAATTATAACTTTTATACAATTCATATTAATACTAAAAGATATAAGATCGGTCGAGGTAAAATATTTAAATGAAATTTAATTTTTTGGCATTGTATGGTTTAATCTTATTGGTATCTATCAGTAGTAGTGAGCAATTATTAAACTTAGTTTATTCACAATCAGATAACGTTTCTAATCCTACAAACATTGATACAGAAATAAATAATCTTGTAAATAAAGTAGGAAGGGGAAATATAATCGATAGTACTATTGATTCATTAATGCAAGGAATGGGTCCCTCTCCTTCATCAAACTCTTCCTCCTCCAGTTCCTCTTCATCCAGCTCTTCTCTTCTAAATTCCTTACTTCCACCCAGCCCCTCTTCATCAAGCTCTTCTCCACCAACTTCTAAACCTTTAACAGACTCTTCAGGACCAAATTCTTCAGTATCAAGCTCCTCTCTAAATTCCTTACTTCCACCCATCTCCTCTTCATCCATCTCTTCTTCTGCCGATACATCATCATCAATGCCTAATACTTCAAATGTTGTTAATAGTGAAATAATGTCAATTTTTAAGAATCAAGATTCTAGTCAATCTTCTGTTACTGTTAATCAAGTAAAAAATCAAAATATGAAATATTTTGCAAAGATAGTAGATAAAAAAAGTAATAATGAAGATATTATATCTAGTAATTCATTCACAGAATTTAATAATGAATTGCTCAAATTTTGTCTTGAATCTGGACTCGATTCTTATTCTTGTAGCTCTATAATTCAGGATTCACTACAATCGGCTCAGTTCACTAGCACTTATATGGGACCAGCAACAGTAAATACAGATCTAATAGGATATTCCTTGGAATTAAAAATAAAATAGTGTTAGATATCTTACAGAAAACTTGGCAATATTTACATAGCAATCAGCTTTACATGTTCTAATTTTTTATTAGTTTGAAACTTTTTAGTCATATTCCTTATTAATTCGGCATCTCCTTTTAGTAAAAATAATTCGACACATCGGTCTTGGTCAATTTTGCTGTGTATGTGCGTAGTCACAATTTCTTCAAAATCGTGTCTCATATTAGTAACCTGATCATCATCTCTTTCTTGATGAATAATTAATAATATAGCAGCCAATTTTCCCTGTAGAATATCTCTTTCTTTTTGTTCTGCTATGATATTTCTTAACCCAGCTCTCACTATTTCAGATCTTCCAGTAAATCCAAGATTTTTCTGCAATTTATCAATATCATTAATAATATCATCATTTAGTGAAATACTTATTATAGGCAATATCGAATTAATCATATACGTGATATAAAATTTTATGGTTAAAATATACTAATTTATAAAAATATTTTGATTTTATTGTAAAATATAAATGATTCTTATTATGCAAATAATTTAATTAACTTTACTATGGATTTATAATTACCAATTTCACTAAGTGAATGTGCATCACTACCAAGATGAAACTTAACTCCTCTTTTAATAAATATTTTAACCCAATTTTCAGGTGGCCTCTTATATTTTGCATTGACTTCTACTATTTTGTCATGTTTAGTAAGAAGTTTTGCAAATTCTTCTATCTCTTCTGTATTTATGTAAAATGAACTCTCAGGAGCTAAATGACCTATCACATTTACGTTCTTATTTTCAATTACTTTTTTTAATGCATTTATCCAAATAGATTTATCATAATATTTCGTATGAAAACTTGCAATAATAAAATAATCTCTAGCAATTTCTTCTCTACAATCAATATTACCATCAGACAAAATCTTTGCTTCAAACCCTGAAATTACTTTAACCTTTGTTTTTTCTTTGTAGTTTGATATTTCATTTAAATAATTAGGGATCCATTTTGATAATTCTCGTACATGTTCTGTTAAAGCAATTATCTCTAATCCCTTTCGTTCCGCTTCTTCTACTACATTTTTCACTGTAAGATTTGAGTCTGAATGATCGTTATAGTTAGTATGAACATGATAATCTTCTTTTAAATTCATAATTTCTATTACATAATCTCTAACAATATATATTCTCTATTTTATTCTAAAATTATTATCAGATCATGCAAAATCGTTATTAATTAATACAATTCTTAAACTTTATAAGTAGTCAAAATGCTGTTAAATTTAAAATATGTAGCTTTTAATTATCATCACATTCTAACTAATCTTAATGGATGCTTTCAATGTACTTATTCCTGGAGCTGGAGGGTCAGCTGGAATTAATACTATTAAATCTTTACGACTTTCCTTATTTAAAGGAAATATTGTATCAACTGATTCAAACTCACTATCCGCAGGCTTTTTTCTTAGCGATTTTTATTACATTATTCCGCCGTACGATGATAAGTTTTTTATAGGAAAATTATTAAAAATAATTAAAGAACAAAATATCAAAATTTTGATGCCTTCATCTGGATTTGATATTTATGGGTATAGTACGAACTATGATATAATAGTAGAAACTGGAGCAATACCAATAGTTAGCAGAAGAAAGGTATTAGAAATTTGCAGAGATAAATTGTTATCATATAAATTCTTATCAAATAAATTTCCTTTTGCTTTTACTTGTGAATATTATGAAAAAATAGATACATTTCCTTTAATTGCTAAACCACGTTTTGGCAAAGGAAGTAATAATATTATAAAAATAGAAGACAAATTAGATCTTGAATATGTTTTGAGTAAATTTAAAAACATGATTTTCCAAGAATATCTTCCTGGAACAGAATATACTGTAGATGTTCTTTCTGATCTTACTGAAAAACCAATAATGGCAATTCCAAGAATACGAATTGATACTAAAGCTGGGATCTCAGTAAAAGGAAAAATAAAACGCGATCTCATGATAGAAAACCTTTGCAAAAAAACGGCAGAGACATTAGGAATTAAAGGTCCATGTTGTATTCAATTAAAAGAGTCGGAAAACGGAGAATTAAAAATTATTGAAATAAATCCAAGGTTCGGAGGTGGAACATTTTTTACTACACTTGCTGGTGCAAACTTTCCTGCAATGCTATTAGAAATGGCAAGTAATAATAGTAACAATTTAATAATTCCAAAAGTATCTGAAATTACTGTTCTCCGTTATTTTGAAGAAATTGTAATTTAATAAATAGTGAATGAGCGTTATCTTACCTAAGAAATAAGAAAGACTATTAAATTGCTCAAGGGCTAATCTAAATTACCTTGGTTGTTTATATTATCTGTAATGATATTATCTCCATGTTTTATTTTTTATTGTTATAGCTGCATATATGATTAACCATGTAAAAATAAAGGTTGAAATGACATTCATCAAAGGCCTGTAAAACCATCTAGGATAACCAGGCCGTCTCAGCCTTACATCAATACCATAAATCAACCCTGAAAACATAGCTCCTCCTAAATAAAAAATACCGCTTAAGATATCACCAGTTAAGGGTAGTAATATAAGAGATTTTATTATAATATAAGGTCTAAATAATCTTAAAACAATTGTTAAATAATAAATAATTGCAGCAGGTAAAGGTCTTTGCCAATAAATCGATCCTGTGGCAAAAATACTCCTTATGAAGCTTTTACGCCATCGTATTTGTTGTTTAATTAAACTTCTTAATGTTTTAGGGACTCCAATTTCTACATTCACGCTTGGACTGTATAGTAGTTTCCATTGTTGGCATTTTAGTTTTCTTTCATTTTCTTTTGTTTGTTTGTTATTTATGATTTTCTTGCTACTAAGTTTAATGTTTTCTGCAAGAATAAATGCAGTTAATCTTCTATCCGTTGCAAATTTAAACTCCATCCCCAAAAACCTATCGTTGGCCCATTGATGAATATGATTAATAATAGCTTCTTTTCTAAAGGCAGAGAGTGATCCAGAACAACATGTTAATGATGAAAATGAACCCTCCATCCCTTTAATAATCCTATATTGTCCATCAAACCAAACATCTTGAATTTTTTCTAACAAATTTCCTGTGTCTGCATTACGTACTTTTCCATGTCCAGTAATGGCTCCAATTTCATTGTCAGAAAGAAATATCTTTACAAGATTTTCTACGGAGTCATTCAACATATTACAATCGCTATCCATAAAAACATAAAATTTTCCGTTAGCTTTTTCAACAGCTTTTTCAACAGCTTGTTTTTTTCCGAGATTAATGGGAAGATGGATCACTTTCAGTTCATTTGGATTTCCTTTCCTTAATCTTTCTAAAATACTTGGTGTGTTATCAGTGCTACCATCATTAACAACAATTATCTCCTTGTTTTTATAAGATGAATCTATACAAGATTTAATACAATGTTCTATATTCTCTTCTTCATTTTTCACTGGTATAATTATAGATATTAAAGGTTCCGTATCATTGGAGTTCTTTTTTATATTCAATAAAGGATCTTTAAATTTTAAGTAAGAAAACAAAAAAATACTGCAAAGAGTAAGAGTAGTAAGAAAGCTATAAAATCCTATTGTAAAGTCGACTATGAATAGCATAAAATAAATTTTGATAAGTAATATGATACCTATTAATAATAATATACAGTATCTGATGATCCATCTTTTTTTATTCATCTCATGTGTTATTGCTGATTTCTTTTGTATGATCATAATTCTTTCAATTTAGTAAATGACAGCATTTTATCTATTATAAAATATAGTAATAAATATTAAATCTATTAGTAGATTATTTTTTATATCTTTATCATAAAAAGTTATATTGATATGGAGTTTATATTATTATTAACTTAACTTATGAAGTTGTATATTTCTTAATAATAAAGCATATATAATTAATAATAATTATTATATAATAAGAAATACTATTGCAAACAATACTAAATATGAAATATAAGGTTTTTTGTAACAATAAAAGAATTTTATATTATGAGGATTATGTAAAATGCCATTAGTTTCTGTTCAGTCTATATCTTACAGCTATAATTCAGAATCAGTTTTGGAAAATGTCTCCTTTGATATAGAAGAAGGTGATTTTCTCGGAATTATAGGACCGAATGGTGCGGGTAAGACTACTTTATTCCATTGTATGTTGGGTTTACTAAACTCGTATTCTGGAAGAATAACTATTCTAAATCAAGATATAAAAAGATATAAAAAAATATTCAGCAAAATAGGTTATATTCCGCAAAAAAAATCTATTGATCAAAAATTTCCATTGACAGTGGAAGAACTCGTATCTTTATCTCTCTATAGAAGTACTTCAAAGAACCTAGTTTTAGAAATTTTAAAACAAGTTGGATTAGAAAAAATGAAGAACAAAACAATCGGTCAGCTTTCAGGAGGTCAACAACAACGTGTTTTAATAGCAAAAGCATTAGTAAATAATCCTATTATTCTCATGTTTGATGAACCAACTAATGAATTGGATCCCCAAAGCCAGAATGATTTTTATTCCCTTCTAAAGGAACTTAATGAAAAAAATAAAATTACAATAATATGGTCTTCACATGATATGGATGCAGTAAATAAATACGCCAACAAAGTATCATGTATCAATAAAAAGATGTTCTTTCATGGGGATAAAGGCGAATTTTTCTCTAGTGAAGATCATCTCAAGAATTATTCTGAGTCAACAATGCAAATTCATATGCATTCGCACGATATGTAAAAAAACCAAAATTATACGATTTGTATATGTTTGAGATAGATATTTTTTCCTATGGATTCATTCAGCGTGCATTATTTTCAGGTTTAATTATTGCTATAACATGCTCTATTATAGGATTATTTCTTGTTCTAAAAAGACAATCATTATTTGGAGATGCTATTTCTCATATGGCATTTGGAGGAATTGCAATTGGTACTTTTTTAAATATTTATCCAGTTTGGACTGCAATGGGATTTTCGATAGTCACGGCCTTGGCTATAGCAAAAATGAGACAATCTACAAAACTCCCTTCAGATTCAATGGTAGCAGTAATGCTTTCTTTGGGTTTGGGAGTAGGCGTTACCTTAGTTAGTTTATCGGACGGCTTCTCTCTCGATTTGTTTGGTTTTCTGTTTGGAAGTATTCTATTAGTGAGTTTACAAGACTTATATCCTATAATAATTGTCGCAATAATAGTTGTGTCTATAATTATAGCGTATTATAAAAAATTTCTCTATATTGCTTTTGATGAAGAACAAGCAAAAATTAGTGGGATTGAAGTAGAGAAACTTAACTATTTATTTACTATCTTGGTAGCTATAACAATAATTGTTTCTATGAAATTAGTTGGAATACTATTAATTTCATCTCTAATAGTTATTCCAAATATAACGGCTCTATTATTTAATCAAGGCTTTAAAAAAACACTTTTAATTTCATTATCTTTATCTACTTTATCAGTATTTGCTGGAATTGTACTCTCTTATTATTACAATCTAGCACCCAGTGGCATAATAGTATTGTTGTCTGCAAGTGGTTTTATTTTCGCTGCTCTACTAAAAACTTCTATTTTAAAATAAAGAATAATGGATACTTTTCAGAAGCATAGAAGAAAGAGAAATTATCGATGATGGTTGCAAAAAACCAATGAACAGTATCATAAACTAGCTGATTGCAGTAATTATCTGTTCAAATGCTTCATATGGTTGTGCTCCCTGAATTGCTACAGGTGTTGTACCGTTATAAAAGATAAATGATGGTGTACTTTGTAATCCAATGTTCCTAGCAAATGAATCATTTTCATTCACTATTTCGTTATATTTACCACTATCTACACAATCAGCAAATTTCATAAGATCAGGAACTCTAACATTATTTGCAAATTGCTTTAAATTATCTTTTGTTATCCATCCTGTATTTTCCCCATTTGAATTCTTAAATAATTCATCATGATAATCCCAATACATTCCTTGTTCTGCTGCACAATAGGATGCAGCTGCAGCAAGAGTTGAGGCTTTATCACTGCCATCATTTACAATAAGATCCTTATACAGAAACTTGGCCTTTCCAGTGTCTATAAAATTTTCTATTATAGAATCTTTAGTTTCTTTATTAAATTGAGCACAGAATGGACATTGATAATCAGCAAATTCAACTATTGTTATGTTAGCTCGTTCATTTCCTAATGCAGACGCATTAACCATAGAGGGACTTAATAATTTATTTAAAAAAGTCTCTGGAGTGAGATTATCTTGATTATTATTATTATTACTCTTGGGAGCAAAATTTAAAAAACCAGCGACAGTACCTACAAACATAATCGCCATTAACGAAACACTTGCAATTACGATTTTTTTTTTCATTTGTCTGATGTTGTAATTAACAAACTTATTAATCATTTGGAACTACATTTTCAATTTTTCAGTACAATTAAATTTATCTTTAAAACAATAAGTATTATGGAGTCTGGAGGTATAGGTAGTGTATCATATGAGTGTATGAGATGTGGAACTAGTGTAACAATAGAAGAATTGTCTGCATTGCCTGAAATAAAATGTATTTGTGGCTTCAGAGTTTTTAGAAAAGCAAGACAACCTGTAGTAAAACAGATTAAAGCAATTTAATAATATGTTTGCCAAAGGTTGATTATCTTAATGTCATACTAATATAACCAACTATTTATAGCTTAATCACTCTTTCATATATTATGAAAATAGTTTGTCCTGATTGTAAAAAAACCGCCCATCTGGAAGATGATTTTTCGTTTGTCAAATGCAGTCATTGTTCGTTGGATCTTACCTATGGTGAATATGTTAAATATATTGCATATAAAGATTCTCGATATAGTGATATATTGAGTGACTATAAAAACAATCGGTGAAGATGCCATTCAAATTTTTTCAGCTATGAATCAAAGTTTTTCTATTGTTGTTACATTTGAGTTATCGTTGTTAAAATATAATTTAAGACTATGCCATTAAGGCTAAATAAAAAAGATCTCTATAAAAGCGATCATTTTATAAAAAGAATCAAATATAGTTTTTTAAATTTTAAAAACTTTTAATACACATATTTTTTTATACTAAATAAATATTTATTATGGTTCGTATTTGTTTTTGTGTTTTTCTTTTCCGATAGTAATTGTTAAATTTTTTTAAAGTTATTTTTATTATATATTTCTTAGAGCTGAGAAATTCCGAGTCATTATAAATTAAATTAAATATATATTAATTTAAAAATATTATCATTTTTATTATTCTTCTTTATTTTATTTATTAGTAATGAGTACGAGTGAAAAAAAGGTTAATGAATTAAGACCTGGAATGAGAGGAGTAAATGTAAAAGTTAGAATAGATAGTATTTCTGAACCACGATCTGTAAACTTAAGAACAGGAGGACAAGCAAAAGTAGCCGATGCGCAAGTTTCGGATGAAACTGGAGTAATCAAGTTGTCTCTATGGGATGATCAAATTAATATGATCGAGGAAGGCGATATGGTAGTTATTGAAAATGGGTATACACATGCATACAGAGGAGAAAATAATCTGAATATTGGTAAATATGGGAAATTACAAAAAATATGACAACCATTTTTATTAATAATATCTTTTGATTTATTTACTGATCTGTTGAGTTATAAATGGGATTTTAAATATTCTTGATGTGAATTCAAGCTTTATAGGAAAAATTCCATGTGGTATTCCAAATCAAATCAATGTTGTAATCGAAATACCAAAGGGAAGTAACATCAAATATGAGGTTGACAAAGAAAGTGGTTTATTATTTGTAGATAGAAAATTGTTCACTGCAATGTTTTATCCATGCAATTATGGTTTTATACCCTCTACTATGGAAGACGACGGTGATCCGGTCGATGTCTTGGTTATTAGTGAATTTTCATTAGTTCCCCTTTCTATACTCAAAGCAATTCCTATAGGGGTATTATTAACTGAAGATGAAGAAGGGCAAGATTCTAAAATTATTGCAATACCTGTTAATAAAATAGACCCAACTTTTTCTTCTATAAATGATATTCATAGTATCCCAAATAGTTTAAAAAAACAAATAGAACATTTTTTTGCACATTATAAAGAATTAGAAGGGGGAAAATATGTAAATATTACAGGATGGGGAAACAAAGAACTGGCAGAAACCAAAATTACTGAAGCTAGTAAGAGATATTTGAAAAATTAACATTTTTTTGATTATAATGCTTTGAATTGTTCACTCCATCTCATATAAGCCCTAATCATGTCTATGCTGACACTAGGTTTTCTTATTTTTATAATTTCTTTAAAATCATTCATGGATATGGAACGCGGATTGGACTGTGCTTCCATTGCCTTTCCACTTTCAAATAATTCATTTACAACCCTTAATTGTACGGCTTGACAGATGTCTTTGATATCGCTAGCACTGTATCCCTGAACAAGCTTTGATAAGTCCTCTATTTTCAATGTTTTATCTTTTCTTAATGGCATAGTATATTGTTTAAATAAATAGTTTCGTGAATCATTGTCCGGTAACGTAACGTAAATTCTCTTTTGAAATCTTCTTAGAAAACCTGCTTCCAAGCTCCAGGGTTTATTTGTCGCGCCGATAACATACAGTTTTGAATTCTTTGATTTATTGTTTATTCCATCCATTTCAGTTAAAAACTGGTTTTTGACACGTATTTCCCCTCCTACTTCGCCATTCCTATTTCCTATTAAAGAATCTATTTCGTCGACAAAAAGTAATATAGGAATATTTTCACTTTCGTATAACTTATTAGCCATTTTAAAAAGTTTGGAAACATTTTTCTCAGCTTCTCCAAGCCATTTGCTCATCATTGCAGCTGCATCAACATTTACAAAATACCCATCAATCTCAGCGGCTGCAGCTGCTGCAAGTAAAGTTTTTCCACATCCTGGAGGTCCATATAGTAATAGTCCTCTTGGCCATCCTAAAGGGAATAAATCTGATCTCTTAGTAGGATAAACTATAGATTCTCTTATTGCTCTTTTTGCATCGTCAAGACCAATAACGTCATCCCAGGAAATATTAGGTTTTTCTTTCATAATTAAACTATCAAACTCTTCACCAAGTGATT